>JACQHA010000442.1 GCA_016199255.1 Deinococcus sp. | reverse complement strand
GCGACGACCCGCGAGACGTTTCCGCAGATCGGCGCGATGGGCTATCCCATCTTCGTCGGTCTACGTGGTTTTGATGTGCCCCAGGTGGACGCCCGGCTCCACGTCTATCGGCAGGCCTGGCGGGAGGCTGGCCATGCTGGCCAGGGTGACGTGTTCCTGCGCATTCCCGTCTATGTGGCGGCCACGCCGGAGCGCGCCTACGCCGAGCCACAGGCCAGCACCATGCGCTCCTACCAACGGTTAGCCGCTCAGTTTGCCTGGACGGCCGGGGCCGCTGGCACGACGGCCGATGAGGAGCGCCGGGAGCGTGCCGAACGTCTGGCGCACGTGAGCTATGATGACCTGTTGCGCGACCGGCTGGCCTATGGCTCCCCGGACATGGTGGTAAAGAAGCTCCAGCACCTGCAGGAGAGCCTGGGCCTGGCAGGTATCGTCATCGAGCCCAATGTGGGGGGTGGCATCCCACAGCCATTGGTCTTACAGTCCGTGCGCCTCTTCGCTCAGGAAGTCGCACCTCAGCTGCGGCCATAGACCTCCCAGCCACGCCAGGTCCAGGAGCGTACGCTCATTGCATCACTCAGGTGCAGTGCCTGTACACCATCTGGAAATGGCACTGGGAAGTGAAGCCAGCGCTCGCGCCTGCCACCGAGGAGATCCAGGTGTGAAGGGATTGTGCAAGGATTGCCTCCCAGCTCAGAGGCCAGGTCATGTCCTGGCAGGCTTTCTGGCGCCAGGCGGAGGCGACCCTGGGACGCAATCCGCGCTTCGTGGACTATGTGCCCCCCGACAAGAACGCTGGGGCCGTGTTTCTCCAGGCCTATCGCCGGCTGATGACCGCTACACCGGCGGTTGTGACACCCCCAGAGAAGATGGCGCCTCCCGCCACCCCAAGGACGAGCGCCCGCGCCGCAACACACCGGCCAGGATGAACAAGAAGAGCAGCACCGCCAGGGCATTGAGCAAGCCACCCCCCTGGCGGCCTGGCCACCAGCCCAGCAGGTCCCCGAGCACGCGCAGCAGCAGCGAGGCGTGCAGCAGCACCAGTGGCCCATACAAGGCTGGATGATACGGCGTCAGGGCCCGACCCAGGATGGCAGGGAACACCAGTGGGCCATGGCCAAAGAGCATGGCCAGGACAAACCCGACAAAGACCGCGTGCAGCATGGCGTCGTATGACGGCCCGGCCACGCTCCCAGCAAAGTGCCACGTGAGCGCGCCACCCACGCCCAGCCACCCAGAGCCAGAGAGCACGCAGACGGCCATGAAGCGCGTGAAGCCCGTCTGCCGCACCGTGCGCCGGGCCACGTCGTACTGCAGCAACCACCACGCCAGAGCCACCATCCCCACGCCGGTGACCCGCACCCCGGGCGTAAAGACCGTCAACAGGAGCAGGAGCCCGGCCAACCAGAGGCTCACGGCCAGCACAAACAGCCCGTGGGGCAGCCCAGACAGCCGCAGCACACGGCTCAATTCCAGGCGCTCCCCGGCGATGGTCAGTACCAGGAAGCCACTCCACCACGGCACCACCTGCGCCAGGGGCCAGCCAACCAGCCAGAGGCCGTTGCCACCCACCCACAGCAGCGCGCCAAGCGCCATGGTCACGGTGGCCAGGCCGCACTGTCGATGCACGACGACGGCACTCACCGCCACCAGTCCCAGGCTGCCCAGCGCCATCAACGGCGCGGCCGGCAGCCCGGCGAGGAGGGCCACAACCCCGGCAGCGCTGAGCAACGGGGCGCCATAGGGCCACAGAGCACCCAGGGCCACGGCCCGCTCAACACCGATGAGCGTGCCGAGAAAGCCACAGACCATCAAGGGTCCGTGGGCCACGATGAGGGTCGGCAATGGCACAGGCCAGGCCCATCCTAACCGCACCAGCCCACCCCACAGCGCCGTCAGCAGGGCGAGCAGGCCAAGCGCCATGAGGGGGAAACGCGCTGTGCTGCGCACGTGTTGCATGAGTGTCTCTACCTCCCTGTGAGCGAGTGGTCTGTCTCGCCGTGCCTGGCGTCAGGGCTGCACTGCCCGGCGAATGGCCTCGAGGGTGGACGCCATGTCCGGTTGCATTCCCTCGTGGCGATGGACAATCTCGCCGGCTTGGTTCAATGTAGTCGCTTCTGCTGCCACCGGCAGTACGCGCTGGCGGCAAACCAGGACACATAGGTCACCGGGCGCTGTGCGACAGCGGCGGCCACCGCGGGTGGTGGGAGGTCGGCCTGCCAATGCTGCAGGTACGTGGCATCAGCCAGCAGGGGCGAGACCCGTGAACGGCGCCAGTTAGGTGAGCACATGGGCCACTTGCTCATTCGTCAGTTGCACCGCCGGGGGCATGAGGCTGTCGTATGTGGTCCCGTTGACAGTAATGGGGCCAGACAGGCCGCGCAAGACGATGCGGATACTGCGGGCCTTATCGGCCATCAGGAAGTCAGAGCTCGCTAAGGGGGGAAAAACCTGCGGCAAGCCCTGGCCATTCTCCTGGTGACAGACGGCACAGGTCTGCATAAAGACGCGTTTGCCTCTCTCCACCTGGATTTCTTTGGTCATGGTAGCGATCGCCGGGGTCTGCTTGATGGTCTCCTCGACCTTTTTCTCCAGCGCCACGATCTTCTGGGCTGCCGCATAGCCTTCTGGCGCCTGCTCCCCAAGATAGGTGGCATCGACCTCCTTGCCGGAATACACCAGCCGGTTGTCTGGCCCATCGACCTTGAGCATCGCTACCGCGCCCTTGTTGAAGGCGCGGAAGATGGTTGGGACAATGAGGTATGAAGAGGCCAGGAGGCGAGATCGGCAGGCTGCAGCCAGCGCACGAGCCGGTGGTGCGCTCCCTACTGGGGGAGAGAGTGGAGTGGGTTAGTGGTGCCCAGACGTGGTGGTGGTAAGGGCGTCCTGGGGCGTGGCCGGGAAGGGAACACGGTCGAGAAAGGCCAGGTAGGTGAGCCCAAAAGTGGCTGCAAAGCCAAGCGTGATGAGCACTTCGAGCACACCAAAGGGGAGACTGTGGGCAGGCCATAGGGAGGGCACGACGAGGAGATAGCGTTCTAACCACATGCCGATGACGATGCTGCTCGTGACGCAGAGGAAGGGCCTGGCATGCTCCTTCACCCACCGACTCAGAAGGACGATGAACGGACCGACGTAGCACAGAATCAGCACGAGCCAGGAAATGACAGCCCAGGGCATCTCATGGATCCGCAGGCTGATGT
>JACQHA010000443.1 GCA_016199255.1 Deinococcus sp. | reverse complement strand
GCTCCTCCACCACGCAGATCCTGGTCCGGTCCCGCCGCGGGTCGGCGCAGACTTCGCACTGCTCTCCTTCGCTCACGTTGGCGCACTGCTGGCATCTTCGCAGCCGGGTTTTCACCTCCAGCAAGACAGTAGCCAACTGGTGCAGGCGCTCTGGTTCTAGATCTAAGAGGTGGAACGCCAGGCGCTGGGCAGTGCGCGGGCCAATGCCCGGCAGCCGGGAAAGCTCCTGGATGGCTTTGGAGAGCGGCTCGGGATACTTCAAAGCCCCAGGCCTCCCACGAGGCCGCCGAAGCGCTTGGACATCTCGCCTTCCGCGAACTCATTGGCCTTGCGGCGGGCTTCGGCTACAGCGGCCACAATCAAATCCTCCAGCATCTCCACCTCTTTGGGGTCCGCCACTGACGGGTCAATTCTCAAGCCCACTAGCTCCCCCTGGCCGGACACGGTGGCGCTCACCAGGCCGCCGCCGGCGGCGCCAGAAACGCGCATGGCCGCCAGCTCCTCCTGGAACTTGGCCATGCCAGCCTGGGCTTCCTGGGCCTGTTTAAGCAGTTTCTTCAGGTTCATGGACGTCCTCCTCCGCCGCCGGGGGGGGGGTGCGCTCAATGCGGAGAATCTTGCCACTAAAGGCGCTCATGAGCACCTTCACCAGGGGGTGGCTGGTGATGGCTTCTCCCAAGAATGCCGGCTGCGGTGCATCGAGATAAGCCTCCAGCGGTACCTCCTCCCCGGGCCGCGCCTCAGGAGGCGCCGGTGGCAGCTCAGGCGGGGGCGGCAGTTTTTTTTTCGCCTCGCCCAACACCAGATCCAAGCGTACTCCCTGGCCCCATACCTGGGCGGCGAGCAGCGCCAGGTCGCTGCTCTTATTGCTCACCTGGCTATGGTGCCACTTGCGCGACTCGGGGAAAATCAGGCGCACCACCTGCCCCTCAGCCTCTAGCGTGGCCTCCCGCACCAGCGCTTGCACTGGCATCCCCAGCCGCTCCTTGACCTGCTGTAAAAACTGTTCCCACTTCCCGGCGTGGTCCAAGGGCGCTAGGGGCTGGGCAACGCTCTCTGGTGCCGGGGAAGGCTCAGCGGCCCGCTTGGGGCGCCGGGGTGGGGGATCAGCCGCCTGGCTGGGTACGGCGGTGGGAGCTACGTGCGGGGCTGGGGCGCTACTGGCCAAGCGCTGCTCTAAGGTCTGGAGCCGCTGCTCCAGCCCACTCTCCTGAGCGGCGCGTAGGCAGGCGGTTTCTAGCGCCAACAGGGCATCAGCCCGCCGGGATAAGTTGCGTTCTTCTTCGTCAATGACCAGTAAGGCGCGCACCGCCCGCTGGTAAGGGCTGTGGGCAGCCACGATCCGGCGCACTGTGCTGCGCAACGCATCGCGCAGCCGGGCCAGTAGCGCCGCGGCGCCGTAACCAGCTCTCGCCAGTTCGTCCAGGTGCTGCAAGGTGGTGGCGAGGTCCCCAGCCAGCACCGCCTGAGCCAGCGCCGTGACCTGGTCCTCAGGCGGCAGCCCCAACAGCTGGGTAGCCCGGTTCAGAGTCAGCGGTTCGCCAGCAGCCTGGAGCCGGTCCAGCATGGTCTCGGCGTCGCGCATCGCCCCCCCAGCCAGCTGGGCAAGCAGCGCCAGGGCCGCTGGTTCAGCCTCGATTCCAGCGCGCTGGCACAGTTCCCTGAGCCGCTCCTGGATCTCCTGGGGTGTGAGGCGGCGGAAGCGGTAATGCTGGCAGCGGCTGAGGACCGTAGGCGGGACTTTTTCCGGTTCGGTGGTGGCGAAAATAAAGAGCACCCCCGGTGGTGGCTCTTCCAGGGTTTTCAAGAAGGCGTCCCAGGCTGAGCCGCTCATGCGGTGCGCCTCATCCAGGATGTACACCTTGGTGCCGCCTGCGGCTGGGGCGAGGAGCAGGTGTTCCCGCAGCTCCCGCACGTTGTCCACGCTGTTGTGGCTGGCGGCATCAATCTCTAAAACGTCGGGGTGACGGCCACTGGCGATCTCCCGGCAGGTAGGGCACTGGCCACAGGGGCGCTGGGCGACTGGGCAATTCACCGCCATGGCCAAGAGCCGGGCGGTGGTGGTTTTCCCCACGCCCCGCGGCCCCGAGAATACCAAGGCCTGGCCCAGCTGGTGCTTGGCGATGGCCGAGCGCAG
>JACQHA010000439.1 GCA_016199255.1 Deinococcus sp. | reverse complement strand
TGGTAGAGCCGGGCGTTCTCAATGGCATTGGCGGCATGGTGGGCAAAGGCCAATGCCACCTCGCCGTCCTCCGGGCCGTACGCGTTGGGCTGGTTCTGTCCCACGGTCAAATAGCCAATCACCTGGCCCCGGGCCAAAAGTGGCACCCCAATCCAGCTGCGCACCTGGTCCAGGCCCGGGAAGGCCTGCCAGCGCTGGTCAGCCTGCACATCAGAGACCACAATGGGCTGCCGCCGGGTGATGAGCTCTTTCATCAAGGCGTTCTGCTCAATAGGCACCCGGACGCTCAGCACCTCTTCTGGCCGGTCCCGCCCCCGGGGAGCCAGGCGCAGCGCCGCTGCCACCCGCAGGGCATCGCCCTCCAAGAGGAACAGCGCGGCGGAGTCATTGGCCAGGACCCGCTCCAATTGGGCCAGGATCAGCTCCAGCACCTTTCCCAGATTCAGCTGGGAGGCCAGCACCCCCGACACTTCCAAAAGGGTGTCGGCCACCTGGCGGCGCCGGCGCTCTCGCTCATAAAGCCGGGCATTTTCCACTGCCGCTGCCACCTGCTCGGCAAAGAGCAGCACCATTTGATCAGGCACAGCGTCAAAAGCGTTTTCGTCTTCCAGGTTATCCAGGTTCAAGTTGCCGTACAGCTCCCCGCCGACAAAGAGCGGCGCCGCCAAGGTGGCGCGGATCTGGGTGGCATCGCCGTACTGGTCCAGGTGGCGCGCCACTTCCAGGGGCATTCTGCCCCGGTGCTGGCTGATGCGGCGCAGCCTGGCCACTTTTCCTTGCCGGCTCTGGCGCAAAATGGGATCCAGCTTGGCCGAGAGCTCCACGGTCTTCAGGCGCTCCAGATCGTAGCCCACGGCGGCGGCGAAGCGGAAACGCTCTCCCGAGCGCACCAACAAGCTCCCCCGTTGGGCGCCGGGGATCACCGCCACTGCAGCTTCCACAATGCGCTGCAAGAGCACGTCTAGCTCCAGCCGGGCGTTAATGTCCCGCAGCACCCGCAGAATGGCGGCGGCTAGACTATCGGCATGGGAGCTAGGTTCAGGCATGACGGTCAGTATTATATCTCCTCTCTCAGTTCGCTCAGCTCTTGAATCACCCCGGCCAACATAGCCAGCGCCTCTAACCCAGCATTCCCCAGTGTCTAACAGATCTCTAACATCTCTCTGGCGCTTGCCAGGGCAATGGGAAGCCCACTGGACCCGCCCCGGCAGCGCATTACGCGGCCTGCGGGTCATTCCAAACCACGTCCCAGAAACTGGCCCGCCTCAATGCGGTGGCCACCGTCCTGGAATACGATGTAGACGACAAGGGGAACTACCGCTGGCAGGTCAGGTGGGGGCAGCTCCTCCTCAGGCACCAGCGGGCCCCACCTGCCTGCCCTACCCAGGATGAGGCAGACTGGCTGACGTCACAGTGACAGCTGGGGATTTCTGAGACGCTGTTAGAATGGGCCGCTGGTGCTACGTATAACTGGTGTTTGAGCTGTCCTACACGCTAGTCTGGAGTAATGCACAGCTAAGGGGAGCTGTTCTGGACGTTGATGACGAGGGATAGGTGGGAGGGGAGGTCGGTCTGGAGTACGATAACGGCCACGAATCACATTTTCCCTGACTTAAGGAGGATTCGTGGCCAGAGTTAGTGTAACCCTTCGACAGGTCCAGCACACGTTGTGTCAGCTGGGGGTGCCACTTGATCCAGTGCAGGCAGCCTATACCCAGGGTTTAATTGGCTCCGAACGGAAGAGTGCCCGCGCCATCAGCACGACGACCCGGACCCCCTACCACGCGACGACCCTGACCCGGCACTTGGGCACCCAAGAGGACCTCACCCTGAGCAAGACCCAGCTCCACGCGCTGGTGGCGACCCAGGCGGCCCAGGTGAATCACCCCGATGGAGTGCTGGTGGTTGATTTCACGGCCCTGGCGCATGACGGCCAAGCGATGGAAGCGGTGAGCCGGGTGTGGGACAACGCGGTCCAACGGGTGGTCTGGGGCCACAAGCTCGTGGTGGTGGGGGTGGCTCCCCCTCAGGGCTTCGTGCCGCTCCTCGCTCGGTACTGGCTGCCGGCGTGGGCCTA
>JACQHA010000427.1 GCA_016199255.1 Deinococcus sp. | reverse complement strand
GACCCCCAGGAGGCAGCGGCGATTATTGTGTTTGTCACAGACGAGTTCGGCAATCCAGTGGCAGGACACACCCTGGTGGGCTTCATTGAGGCCGGCAGCGGCACCCTGCTCCACGGCGGCCGGCTGCAAGATGATGGTGCCCTGGGATCGGCGTTCCGCGACGCCTACAGCACCGACGGAGTTTACATAGGAGAGTACCAGGCCAGCGCCATCAGCCGCGAACCAGTGCGACTCCGCATCCTAGACCTCACTGACCCCACCCAGCCCACTGCCACTGTGGAACTGCAGGTGCGCTGAGGATCAGTATCCCACTGAGTCCAGAGCGCTGCGCAGCACCTGGGCAGACTTGCGCAGCTTCTCCAGCTCGTCATCAGACAGCTCCAGCTTAATGCGCTCCAGCGCACCACCCCGGCCAATGCGGGTAGGCACCGAGAGGGCCACATTGCGGATGCCGTAGTAATCGTCAATCACAGTGGATACTGGCAGGATCTCGCCACTGTCGAACACTATGGCCCGGGCGATCCTGGCAATCATCAGGCCCACTGGGTACATAGTGCCCTTCTTCAGGGCAATCACCTCGGCACCGCCGTTCTTGGTGCGCTCCAGGATCTCGTTGATCTTGCCAGCGAAGCCCGGGAAGCTAGTGAGGGGAATGCCGTCCACCCGGAGCTGCGACAGCACCGGCACCATGGAGTCCCCGTGCTCCCCAATCATGTAGGCCTGCACCTGGCTGGAGACTAGCCCCAGCCGATCCCCCAAGAAGCTGCGGAAGCGCACCGAGTCCAGAAGTGTCCCGGTGCCAACCACCCGGCTAGTGGGAAACTTGGACTCTCTAGCGGCCAGGTACGTGAGGGCGTCTACTGGGTTGGAGACCATGATGAGCACCGCATTAGGGCTCTGGGCCACCACCTTGGCCACCACGTCTTTCATCAGCCCTACGTTTTTCTTGAGCAGATCCAGCCTGGTCTCCCCTGGCTGGCGAGGGATGCCGGCGGTGATAATGACCACATCGCTATCCTTGCTGAGCACGTAGTCATCGCCGCCTGCCATCTTCACCTGGCGGGGGAGGAGCGATACGCCGTGCAGTAGGTCCAGCGCCTCTCCTCTAGCCAGATCCCCCAGCACGTCTACAAATGCGAAGCTATCGCATAAACCCTGGGTGAGAACACTGAAAGCCGCTGTGGCGCCCACCCGGCCGGCGCCAATCATGGAAATCTTCATACTCCCTTACTCCTTTTTACTCCGACGTTTCGGCTTAGGCGGCGCCTGCTTGAGCGCCTCCTGGGTCCTGGCCACAATCTCGTCGACAGAGGCCGCCACCGGCACGCCCGTAGCCAGCAGAGCGTTCACCTTAGACTCCGGCATCCCCACCTTACCAGAAATAATAGCGCCGGCGTGGCCCATTCGCTTCCCGGGCGGCGCCGTGCGGCCAGAGATGAAGCCAATTACCGGCTTGATCATGGACTGCTTGATGTATTCTGCCGCCACTTCTTCATCGGAGCCGCCAATTTCGCCAATGAGCACTACCGCATCGGTGCCTGGGTCCGCCTGGAACAAGGGCAAGAGGTCAACGAAGGTGCTGCCAATCACCGGATCGCCCCCGATCCCCACACAGGTGCTCTGGCCAATGCCACTATCGCTCAGGGCCGCCACTACTTCATAGGTCAGGGTACCGCTGCGGCTAATCAGCCCCACCCGGCCCGGCTGGAAGACATGCCCCGGCATAATGCCAATTTTCGAGCCCCCGGGGGTAATGAGCCCCGGGCAGTTGCCGCCAATCAGCCGGCTGGCGGACTGCTTCAAAGCCGCCATGACCCCGATCATGTCCAGCGTAGGAATCCCTTCAGAGATCAGCACAATCAACGGCACCCCGGCGTCAATGGCTTCCAGCACAGCATCAGCCGCGGCTGGGGCGGGGACGAAAACAATTGAGGCATCCACGGAAAGCGCTTGCCGGGCCTGGTGCACGCTGTCAAACACCGGCACCCCCAGTACCGTCTGCCCCCCCTTCCCTGGGGTAACCCCGCCCACGACCCTAGTGCCGTAGGCCTGCATCTGCTGGGTGTGGAACGAGCCCTCGCGGCCGGT
>JACQHA010000050.1 GCA_016199255.1 Deinococcus sp. | reverse complement strand
GTGGCAATGGTGAGCGTGCCCCCCTGGGGCATGGCGTCTCGGGCATTGATGGCCAGGTTCAGGATCACCTGCTCCAGCTGCCCCGGGTCGGCTTTCACCTGCCCCAGCTCCTCCCCTGGAATGATAGCCAGCGTGATCTGCTTCTCCAGCACCCGCTGCAGGAGTTGAGACACATTGGCCACGACTGCGTTGAGATCGAGCACCTTCGGCTGCAGTACCTGCTTACGGCTAAAGGCAAGGAGCTGGCGAGTCAGGGTGGCCGCCCGATTCGCCACCCGCTGGACCTCCTCCGCGTGCTGGCGCAGTGGGTGGCCAGGATCAAGGTGCCGCACCAGCAGTTCGCCATACCCTGCAATCACCGACAGCAGGTTGCTGAAATCATGGGCCACCCCATCTGCCAGCCGGCAGATGCTTTCCATTTTTTGTAGCTGCAGGAATTGTGCTTCGAGCTGCTTGTACTCGGTGATATCGATGATGATCCCCTGGTAGTGCGTAAGCCGCCCAGTGGGGTCGCGCTCGACCACCATGCGACTATCCACCCATCGGGTTCTTCCCTCTCCGGTGACGAGCCGGTACTGCTGTGCCCAGCGTTCGTCGCCCCGCTCGACGTGCATCTCTATCTCTCGCTGGACACGATGCCGATCGTCGGGGTGCACCAGTGCGAGGTACGGAAGACTCCCAGAGAGGAGCTCTGCAGCAGAGTAGCCGAACTGAGCGATGTTCTCTGAAACAAGCTCCACTGGCCATCCTGGTTCTGCCCTCCATTGGAACAGCACGGCCGGGCTGTTTTCAATCACCAGCTTCACCTGTCGTAATGCCTGCTCTGCTTGCTTACGTTCGGTGACATCGGCGAGATAGATCTGGAGGGCGTTGCCGTGCAGGACGACGTGTTGTTCGTAGATGCTCGTATCAAACATGATTTCCCGAACCAGGGTTTTTTCCCCAGTGTTTTGCAACCTGGCGAGTACCTGCGGCAAACCCTCGAGGATTGGATGCTGAGCCCCGGCCGTGAGAAGATCGGGAAAGTATGCACGTGCCGCTGGATTGAGATACGTGACGAGACCGGCCAGGTCCATCTCCAGGGTAGGATGCGGATTCTCCTCAGGAAAGGCGGCAAGCCGACAGAGTTCTTCGTCCGCCCCTTTGTGCCCAGTGGCCTTTGCCATAACAGATTCTACCACTCCGCTGATGTGCTCGCCTATCCGCTGATGTGCTCGCCTATCAACTGCTTGACAACGAGCACGACACCCCCCGGGCACCACTGCAGCTAAGAGCTTAATAGCGCGATCCCAGTAGCTGGTGCTCAACTGAGTGAGCCAGCGCCGCCAGGGCAGGAAGGAATGAGGGATGAACGGAGGCGTAGGTGATGAAAGTGCGTCCTGCACCCTAGACCGCTCAGGCGGGGGTGGCAGAGGCTGTCCCGGTGAACTACTTGTGGGATGGTATGGGCTAATCGAGCGCATCAGGGTGAACGAGGGGGACCCGGCCCGTGGACCTTTGGCGTAACCAGTACCTCCCCGGGTATATCCTGGTGGGCGTGGTACTCCTGTGGTTGGTGCTTCGCCTACAGGAGGCAGTCATTGACCTCCTCCTCGGCTTCGCTCTGGCCTATCTTCTCGGCACCCCAGCGCGCCTCCTCACCTGGCTCCACAGCTTGCTGGCGGCCACCGGCCTAGCAGCTGGGGTGGAGGAGAGAGTGTGATTGCGGAAAAGAGAAGACTTCAGGAATCCCGCGAACGCAAAGCGCACTGGAAGCGCTGGGGCCCCTATGTCAGCGACCGCGCCTGGGGCACAGTGCGGGAAGATTACAGCCCTGACGGCTCTGCCTGGGAATGCTTCCCCCACGATCAGGCCCGCTCTAAGGCCTATCGCTGGGGAGAGGATGGGCTGGCAGGCATCTGTGACCGGCACCAGTTCATCTGCTTCGCTCTGGCGCTCTGGAATGGCCGCGATCCCATTCTCAAAGAGCGGCTCTTTGGCCTGACGGGAAACGAAGGCAATCACGGCGAAGACGTCAAAGAGTACTACTTCTACCTGGACTCCACCCCCACCCACTCCTACATGAAGTATCTCTACAAGTACCCCCAGCGGGAGTTCCCCTATGCCCGGCTAGTGGAAGAGAACCGGCGCCGGGGGCAGAGGGCCTTGGAGTTTGAACTGCTCGACACTGGGGTCTTCGCCGGGGACCACTACTTTGACGTGTACGTGGAGTATGCCAAGGCTACACCAGAAGACATCCTCATCCGGCTGCAGGCGACTAACCGCGGCCCAGAAGCGGCCCAGCTGCACCTTTTACCTACCATCTGGTTCCGCAACACCTGGTCATGGGGCCTGGATGCGCGGCGACCCCGGCTGCGTCAAGCTGGACCAGTGGAAGGTGCCCGGGTGGTGGAGCTCTCCCACCACTACTACGGCCACCGCTGGCTCTTTTGCCAAGGCGCCCCTGAGCTGCTTTTCACCGACAATGAGACCAATGCCAGGCGCCTGTACGGAGTCGACAACCGCTCACCCTACGTCAAGGACGGCATTAACGACTACCTGATCCACGGCGTTAAGGGGGCCGTGAACCCCGAGCAGGTGGGCACTAAGGCCACTGCCCACTATGCTCTGACCATTGGCCCGGGAGAGACGGCGACAGTGCAACTGCGGCTCACTGACACTACTCCTCCCACCAGGGGAGAGGTGTTCGGCGCTGAATTTGACCAGATCTTCGCCCTGCGCCAGCGGGAGGCAGACGAGTTCTACGCCACAGTCATTCCCCAGGCGCTGTCATCAGATGCGAAAAACGTCATGCGCCAGGCCCTGGGCGGCCTCTTGTGGAGCAAGCAGTTCTACCACTATGACGTGCCGCGGTGGCTGAGCGGCGATCCAGCAGGACCTGACCCCCCTGCCCAGCGCCTGGGCGGCCGCAACCACCAGTGGACCCATCTCTACAACGCCGACGTCATTTCCATGCCGGACAAGTGGGAGTATCCCTGGTACGCCGCCTGGGACCTGGC
>JACQHA010000426.1 GCA_016199255.1 Deinococcus sp. | reverse complement strand
TCGCCGTAGCGGTCCACCACCAGCGAGGGCAGTAAGTCACCCTCGCCATACACCAGCCGGTAGGCGGTGCTGGCCTGCACTACCTGGCGGCGGTAGGCCAGGGCCCATTCCAGCCGGCGCCTGAGGAAGCTCTTGTCAATTTCCTGATCTTCAGGGGTCAAGAGGCGCAAGGCGATCTGGGAGCGGGGGCTAAAAAGCCCCCGGCCCAGGCACTTGCCGCGCTGGTTCAGCACCCGTACCACGCCAGCATCAGCCGGGGCGTCCCCGACGTCAGCGGCGTAGACCCAGAGGTGCCCGGCCCGCAGCCGGGCCTCGCCCCGGCTGGTGATGATCAGGTCCATTACGGCTTCAAGGGCGCTGGCCCCGGCGCTTGGCCCGGGTGGCGCCGTTGCGCTTGTGGGGCGGGCTGGTGCGCACTTCTGCTACTAAGTGGCGCAGCGCCGCCGGCACCTGGTCAATGGAGTGCTGGTCGGCGCGCCACTGCACCTCGGTGCCGGCAATGGCCTCCTCTAAAGAGTGGGTGGTGCCAATAATGCCGTCGTCGCCCTCGGCCAGCTGCCTGGCCCGGCGGGCCACCAGGTCGTCCCAGACGCCTCTGGCCCATTGCACCCGCACCCTGCCAGCAGCCAGGTCGCGCTGCTCTAGATATTTCCCCAGGTTCACTGTGGCGAAGTCCTCCAGCTCCAAATAGGCCCCGGCGTCAGGCAGGTACATGAGATGCTCCGCCAGGTGCGAGAGCTGGGAGTCGAAAAAGGGCGAGCGCCCTACCAGGTAGTAGAGCCGGGGGCCGGTCGCCACCGGTACCGGCACCAGGTCGGCAGTAAGCTCTTCGAAAAAGGTGCGCTCCCAGGCCTTTTTCACTTCCGAGCTCTTCTCAAAGTGGCTGCGCTGGTACACCACGAAGCGGCCAGCGTCTTCAAACACCAGCCGGCGCGGGGCAATAGCCACGAGCTTGCTCATAGCCCTCCCTAATACGCCTTGGCAAACACCACCAGTCCCTGGGACAGGCCGCCGCACACCACACATGACCCTGCTTCTGGCTTCTGGTCAAAGGGGATGCAGCGGATGGTAGCCTTGGTCTCTTCCTTGATGCGCGCCTCGCAGGCGCCGTCCCCGCACCAGTGGGCCAGCAGGAACCCGCCCTCCTCGTTCTGCTTCTGGAAGGTGGCGTAGTCGTTGACCACGAAAGTATTGGCCTCCCGGAACGCCAGGGCCTGCTGGAATAAATGAGCCTGGATCTCCTCTAGTAGGGCGTCAACGCGCTCGGGGAGCGTAGCCTGGGGCGCGGTCTCTTTGGCTCCGGTGTCGCGGCGCACGAGCACCACTTGTTGTTTCTCTATGTCCTTGGGGCCCAGCTCAATGCGCACTGGGACGCCCTTCAGCTCCCAGTCGTTGAATTTGTAGCCGGGAGTCAGGTCGGGCCGGGCGTCAATATGCACCCGGCAGCGCAATCGAGCGCGCAGCGCCTGGGCTGCGGCCAGAATCCTCTCCCGCTCGTCGTCCTTGCGCCAGATGGGCACTACCACTGCCTGGATCGGCGCCAGGCGGGGGGGCAGCCGCAGGCCATGGTCGTCGCCGTGCACCATCACAATGCCGCCAATCACCCGGGTGGACATGCCCCAGGAGGTGGTGTGCACCAGGTGCATCTCGTTGTTCTGGTCCTGGAACTGGATGTTGAAGCTCTTGGCGAAGTTCTGGCCTAAATTGTGGCTGGTTCCGGCCTGGAGGGCTTTTTTATCGCCTGTCATGGCTTCTACCGTGTACGTGTGGTGGGCGCCGGCGAACTTCTCGGCTTCGGACTTGCGGCCGGGGATAACGGGGATGGCGGCGTACTGCTCCAAGAAGGTGCGATACACCCCCAGCATCTGCCTGGTCTCGGCTTCCGCTTCCTCCGCTGTGGCGTGCGCCGTGTGCCCTTCCTGCCACAGGAATTCTGTAGTGCGCAAGAACAGGCGGGGGCGCATTTCCCAGCGCACCACGTTGCCCCACTGGTTGATCAAAAGAGGCAGGTCGCGGTGGCTCCTGATCCACTTGGCATACATCTCGCCAATAATGGTCTCAGAGGTGGGCCGCACCGCCAGGGGCTCCTCCAGCTCCTTACCGCCGCCAATAGTCACCACTGCCAGCTCCGGGGCAAAGCCCTCAATGTGCTGCGCCTCGCGCCGGATAAACGACAGGGGAATGAACAGGGGGAAGTAGGCGTTCTGGTGACCGGTTTCTTTGAACATCCGGTCCAGCTCCCGTTGCGTGTTCTCCCAGATGGCGTAGCCGTAAGGCTTGATCACCATGCAGCCGCGCACTGGCGAGTGCTCCGCCAGGTCCGCAGCCTTCACCACATCCACGTACCACTGAGAGAAATCCTCACTTCTGGGGGTTACGCCTTTGGCCATTATTCCTCCCGCCGGCACGCCGGCGGGAAATATTGTAACAGGTGCGGTGAAGAGGCCATGCTACAATCTGCTCATGGCCCAGGGAATCTTACGCCGCTGGTGGCGCGGTCCCAGACGAGGGTGAGGGAGGGAGAGTCTTGAGCTCACGTGTCGGAGTTATTGTTCTTATTGTCCTGCTGGTGGCGTCGCTGGTGGGGAATTACCTGCTGTATCAGCAGGCCAGCACGGCCCGGGGGGAGCGCGACGCTGCCCAACGCCAGGCCAGCCAGGCGCAGGCGCAAATGAACCAGTTGAATACCCAGGTGGCTGAGCTGGAAGGCCGCATCAGCGCTGTCCGGGCCGAGCGGGACACGCTGCAAACTGAGCGGGATACGCTGCAAGCCGAGCGCGACCAGGCCGAGCAGCAGCTCCAGGCGCTGCAGCAGGTCGGTGACAGCGGCACTATTCCCGTGGCCGGCGGCGATGTAGCCCAGGTGCAGCAGAACGTGCAGGCCGCTTTGGGCAACCTGAACGCCAGCACCACTGATCTGCGCGGGGCGCTGCAGGCGGCGCTGGACGCCATCCAGAGCCTGCGCGCTGCCCTGGCGACTCGCCCCACTAGTGGCGACGCCCAGGCGCTCGAGGCCAGGGTTGCCGAGCTCCAGGCTGAGGTGGACCTGCTGCAGCGGGCAGTGGGCCGCGATGCCAACGCAGCGCGGTTAGCGCAATTGGAGCAGGAGCGGGACGCCGCCCAGGCGCAGGTAGTGCAGCTGAGTAGCCAGCTCCAGGAAATGCAGCAGCAGCTCACCGACCTGCAGGCTGACCTGGGGGAGCGGCAGGATGAGATAGAGCGCCTGCAGACGGCGCTCAACGAAGCTCAAGCCAGGATCGACGCCGCCACCGCC
>JACQHA010000431.1 GCA_016199255.1 Deinococcus sp. | reverse complement strand
TCTCAAAGCCAGTCTACAAAGCCCCAGAGCAAACGTCAAGCGTGTCGTGGTGCTTGAAGGCCAAGCCTGCCTAAAAGCTCTTCTTGGTGCCAGCCTAAGGAGGCAAGTGTATGGCAACGGCAATCACCACGACCGAGAACTACACAGAGTCCAAGACCAAGTACCCTTGGAAGGCCCGCTTTGGTGACCTCTTAGCGGCGAAGATTTCTGCTGTTCCAGAGGCGCTCTATCTCTACAAGCGCGAGTTGGGATTGAAACCCCACCATATCTGGCTTATCGCTGAGATCCTCCGCAGAAAGTGGACCGAAGAGTGGCCCACTGTTGATGTGGCCAGGCTCGCCAAAGAAGCAGGGGAACGCGAGGCCACTATCCACGGGTGGAAGGATGATCTTATTGAGCTTGGTTACCTCCGCGTGGGGCGGCGCTACGCCAGCACCAAAAGGCAGCTACCCGGGGTGTGGGATTTCAGCGGCCTGCTGGTGAGGCTTGAGGAATTATCTACCCGTGATCGCCTTGCGCTCCCTAACCAAGTAGAGATCCGCCCCGAGCCTACCGAGTGGGTAGAGCGTCCCACACAGACACGGGCGGAGAAGAGCGCAAAAAGCAGCTCTAGAAGCCAATTAAAGCCGGCTACGCTACGCGTAGCCGGAAAAAGCGGACTACGCTACGCGCAGCCACCGGCTACGCGTAGCGTAGTCACTAACGTTAACAGAACAGATATAACAAAACCCGTTAACGTTCCACTCGATCATGTAAAGTTTGTGGAAAACCACCGGGAGGGGGAAGGAACGGATTTTAAAAAATTTCCTAACGACGACGGAGCAGGGGAGTCACTACCCAAGAGAACTGCTAACGGCGCCGGCGCAGATCACCCCACGCCAAAACCTGCCCAAGAAGGCCACTCACGTGCCCTAGAAGCTGCCTTAACTGACGAGATGGTCTCCACCCTGGGGGATGGGCGCTCCCGGGCCTTCTACGCGATCCTGGCGCGTCGTGTGCCGTCAAGTTTGATCTACCGCGCTCTGGGTGAGGTGAAGGAACTGGCCCGTGAGCACAAGATCAAAAAATCGAAAGGGGCCCTCTTCACTGCCAAGATCAAGAAGCTCGCCAAAGAGCAGGGGATTGCCCTCGGGATTCGGTCGGGGTAGCGAATGGCCAGGTAGTTCGCCGCACAGGGAAGCCAGGATGCCGAAACGGAGAGACACCACCCAGGAAGAGCCCCAGATCGTGGACATGCCCGCGCACACGATGGCGGTCGTCCAGACGAGGGGGAGTCCACACACCGTATGGCCCCGAGCGATGCCGGCCCTGTATACCGCCGTGTATGAGCTCAAGTTCGAGTACAAGCAGTAGGGCCGGGACTTCAAAGTAGGGGCCCTCCGGGCCCGCTGGCCGGACGCCCAGCTCGTTCCTCAGGAGCACTGGCGTGGCCGGTGGGGGTTACCGATTCCCGAAGCCACCACGTCGGTGCCACAGAAGGTGCCGGGCATCGAGGTCCGGCTAGAAGTGTGGGCGTACGGCACCGTGGCCCAGCTGCTCCATGTGGGGCGTTTTAGCACGGAACCGGCGGCTCTCCAACAGCTCCATGACTTCATCACCGCCCAAGGCTATGAAATCGCCGGGGTGTACGAAGAAGAATATCTCTCCACCCCCAACGCCCCGGTGCCGAAGACGATCATGCGCTACCCGATCACAAAACTCGCCCAGCCTCGCATCCATGACCCCATCACTGTGCCGACCGCCGCCCGGATCTTGGGGATGCCACCCCAATCGATCCGCGCCTGGATTCAGCGGGGCTGGCTTCGGGGTCACCTCACTCGCACCAAAGCCGGTGACTGGCAGTGGCTGGTGAGTGCCGCAGAGATACGTCGTTTGAAGGAGGAGGATCTCACCGCAGCATCAATACCGCGGAGGTAGCGCGTAGTCAGCCAAATCCTCTACCACCTCACCCAGGACGCGGTGGCCTCATTCCCAAAGAGGGAAGAGGCCGTGGCCTGGCTCAAGGCGACGCGTCGCCCGCCTTTCCCAGGCCACACTTTCATGAGAGGGGGGCGCCGGCGCGCTCCTGCCCCCTCCGTGCCCTGGGCTGGGGTGCTGCACAGCGTGCACCACCCCCCTGCGCGATGGACACGCAGGTCTCAGGGTGTCCAACACCCTTCGCCGCCCTTGGCACTCCCGGGCCATCCGCGCGCCCATTCGAGACCGGCCACCCCCACCAGCACCGGGGACATCTTCCTTGCCCCAGTGGTCTGTGCTGGTGGGGGTGGTTCCGCTCGGGGCACCCCGACCAGGGTCGGGGTAGCTGTTCGTGCACTGGCACAGGGCCTGCCAGCCCCAGTGCACGAACGCCCCGAGCTCCAGTCCGCCCGAGGCGGACCACGCTCTCGAATGGGCGCGCGGCCACGGCATCGCTATCAGCCCCGATCACCTATCGGGGCCTCCTGCTCAGGCGGCACCCCTCGACCAGCTCGGGGTTGGCCTTCGCAGAGCGATGCCGGCGCGCGCCGGCGCCCCCCCCTCAACAAGGCCTTTCTTTTCCAGAGTCCGCCTCTCCGGCGGACGAAAGACAGCGCACTACGGGTCACGGAGGGGCCCGTCATCCAACAGACTCAACCGGCGCTCGGCAATCTCTGGGTCAGTCACCAGTTGCAACACCTCACCATCCCGCATGGTGGGGGTGATTTTAGGCATGTCCGCTGCTCGAAGCCAGATCTTGCCAAAGACGTTCTCTGGGGTGAACTCGGCGTAGGGGCAGAACCAGAAGCGGCGGGGCGACCATTTCCCCTCGGCAATGAGCTTGCCAAAGATGAGGCACTCGCGCCAGGTATCGGGGATGATGAGCACCCGATAAAAGCTCGGCTCGCCAAACCGAGCGGCATAGCGGTTATGCTCAGGGTCGTTCCAGGCATAGAGGGCGTGGACCTTCTCCATGAAGCGCGCCAAAGACCTGCGGGAGCGCTCCCGCTCGACAACATAAGCCCGAAGGGTCGTGGCCTGGCCCAGGCTCAGCCGCAGCCGGATATGCAGATCAGGCAGCACGGTGAGGGTATTTGACGGGTCAAGAGGGTCTGGCACCCGCTCCGCCTGCTTGCCCTTGGCCGTAGTCCGAAGATAGAGCTGCTGCTCCGTGTGCCAGGTCGCGATCTCCACCCCCGTGACCAGGTGCCGGGTCTTAGTGTGGGGGTCATTGACATAGCAGCCGAGCTCGGCAATGGGCACGGCTGGCCGAAGACTTGCCGCCTTGGCCAGGGCGTAGAGGTGGACGAGCTCCAGGTTGTGGGGGAGGATGGCGGGGCTTAAGCGGTGGTCGTCGTAGCGGCGCTTCACCTGCGAAAAAGTGAGTCCCCGAGCGCCGATAAAGTATCGGATGCCATTGGGGCCAATGACATGCACCGTAGGGAGCTCTAAGGGGCGTTCGAGGCGCTTTAAGTACCCTTGCTCATAGAGATCCCGCAGGATGCGCCGCACCTGGCTCACGCTCTTCTCCGGGAAATGG
>JACQHA010000430.1 GCA_016199255.1 Deinococcus sp. | reverse complement strand
GCCATAGCCGCCGCCGCCGCCAGTGCGTACGCTCACCAGGTCGCCGTCATGTATCTGGAGGCCAGAGGCTTTCTGGACCACCTTCTCCTGGGGTGTGCCGGGGTTGAGGATCAACGTGTTCACCGCGCCAGGCCGCCCGCCACCCAGGCCCCAGGGGGGGCACTCGCTGCGCTCTTGGGTGGTAGTAAGGAAGGGGTGGTGCCCCAAGATGCGGTAGTCACGGTAGTGCCCCAGGCCGCCCCGGAACTTCCCGGCGCCGCCTGAATCCTGCCGCACCTCGTAGCGCTCCAGGCGCAGGGGATAGCGGGCCTCGATCACTTCCACTGGCACGTTTCTCGTGTCGCCATCGGCAATGGCAATCAGCACGTTCTCCCCATCCCGGTGCGGGCAGCCTCCCCAGCCGCCGCCCTCTGGCTCCACATGGATGTAGAGCTGCTTATTAGCAGGGTTCGTGCCGTAGATAAACACCGCGCACACGTCGCCGTAGTGCGCAGCGGGGATTCTATCGGGAATAGCGTCAGCCAGCGCCTTGAAGATCACGTCGCACAGGGTGATGAGGATAATGCCATAGATGGCTGAAGGCCCTGGATAGCGCACATTGAACATGCAATCTTCTGGCACCATCACCTTCAGCGGCGCGAAGGCCCCCTCGTTCACTGGGTCAAAGGGTGCGGTAACGCACTTGAGCGCTACTCGCGCGCCACTAATGGCCGCCGCCAGGCCGCAGTTGATTGGCCCGGTGGTCTGGGGTGCCGAGCCAGTGAGGTCTATGGTCATCTCATCGCCGGCAATGGTCACGGTGACTTTCACCTTGGGGTGGTCGATGTTGACGCCATCGTCGTCCAGGAACGCCTCGGCAGTGTACACCCCGGGCTTCATGGTGCGGATGGCTTGCCTGGTGAGCTCTTCGCTGCGCCGGAACATCTCCTGCACTGAGGCAAACACCGTATCGCGACCAAAGCGCTCCAATAACCCCTTGAACCGCTCCTCGCCAGTGCGGCCAGCGGCAATCTGCGCCCGCAGGTCGCCCAGAATGCTCTGGGGAGAGCGGATGTTGTCCTCAATAATGCGCAGCACCGCCCGGTTAGGCTCGCCCCGCTGGTAAAGCGGGATGGAGCGCAGCCTGATGCCCTCCTGGAAGATCTCTGTAGAGTTCGAGGTCCAGCCGCCCGGGCTCATGGACCCCACGTCCAGCCAGTGGGCGCGGCTGGCGGTGAAGCCCACCAGCGCGGCTTGGAAAAACACTGGCGTCACCACGGTCATGTCGTTTAGGTGAGTGCCAGTGGTGTAGGTATCGTTGATGATGTAAATGTCGCCGGGGCTGAAGTTGCCCAGCCCCACGTCGGCCACTACTGTCTGGATGGCTGCTCCCAAATTCCCCAGGAAGATGGGCAATCCGGCCGCCTGGGCAATCATCTCCCCCTGGGGGGTGAAGATCCCCACGCTGAAGTCCAGTACCTCGTAGATGATAGGGTTGTGGGCGGTGCGGGTCAGGTTGATCTTCATCTCCTCGGCAGCAGCAATCAGGCCGTGCCTGATCACCTCCAGGGTGATGGGGTCAATAGCCGGGCTGAGCGCCGGCTGCACCGCTACGTTACTTCTCCCTCTGCGCGCCATGGGCTTCACCGCCTTTCCAGTAGCATGTTGCCGTGTTCCGAAACTTTCAAGCTGAACCCCGGAGGCAGCACCGTGGTGGCTCCCCGGTCGGTAATAATCGCCGGCCCCTCCAGGCGGTTGCCGGCCAGCAGCTTGCCTCGCTCATAGAAGGAGCAGGTCACAAACCCCCCGGCCTCGGCAAAGTACACCTGCCCCTGGTGGCGCACTGCCTCTGGTGGAGGAGTGCGCTTGCCCTCAGGGAGCGTGGGGAGCGTGAGCGGCGGCACCGCACCCCGGCCCCAGAGCCGGAGGCTCACGATTTCCACTGGCTGCTCTGGCGAAGAGTGGCCGTAGGTGCGCTGGTGGGCACTGTCAAAGGCCTGGCGTACTACGGCCAGAGTGCGCTGGCTAAACTTCCCGTTAGGCACCAGCACGGTGACGGTGTACTCCTGGCCCGTGTAGCGCATGTCCAGCGCCCGCTCAGTGCTAATGGCGCTGCGCGCCACCCCATCGGCCAAGAGGGCAGCGGTGGCTTCCTGGACCATGTCTTCGTAGAGCGAGTGGACCTGGGAGAGGTCCACCTGGCTGGCAGGCGCCAGACAAGTGCGGGCAAAGTCGTGCCGGAAGTCGGTGAGCAGCATGCCCAGGGCGGAGAAGGCCCCTGGCACAATAGGCACCAGCACCCGGGGAATATCCAGCTCTGCTGCCAGGGCGCAGGCATGCATGGGGCCAGCGCCGCCGAATGCCAGCAGCACAAAGTCCTTGGGGTCCAGGCCCTTCTGCACCGTGAGCGCCCTAATGGCGTAGGCCATCTTGGTGTTCACCACCCGGATCATCCCCTCGGCGGCCTGCACCAATGGTAGCCCCAGGGGCTTGGCCACCTGTTCCTCCAGGGCTCTCTTAGCACTGGCCTCATCCAGCGCCATGGCGCCCCCCAGGAAATACGTGGGGTCAATGCGCCCCAGCACCAAATTGGCGTCGGTCACCGTGGGCTGGGTGCCGCCCCGGCCATAGCACACCGGCCCCGGGTCAGCACCTGCCGATTGCGGGCCCACCAACAGCGTGCCCACTGCGTCCACCCGCGCCAGTGACCCGCCTCCGGCGCCAATAGAGTGGATGTCGATCATGGGCACTAGAATAGGGTGCCCCTCGATTTTGGCCTCCACCGTCACCCTGGTGCGGCCGGCATGAGTCAGGGAAACGTCGGTGGAGGTGCCGCCCATGTCAAAGCCAATCACGTCCGGGAACCCCGCCGCCTGGCCAATGTAGGCGGTGCACACCGCCCCCCCAGCAGGGCCAGACATAATGGTGCGCACTGGCTGGTGCCGGGCGGTGTCGGCGGGGATAATGCCCCCAGACGACTGGTTCACAAACAAGGGGTGCCGGTAGCGGCGCTCCGCCAGGTGCTCCTGGAGCATGCTCAGGTAGCGGCCCACTACCGGCATGATGAAAGCGTTAATGGCTGTGGTGGAGGTGCGCTCGTACTCGCGCCACTCGCGCACAATGCGGCTGGAGACTGACACCGCTGCCTGGGGGAACTCTTGGGCCAGGATGGCCGCAGCGCGCTCCTCATGTGCTGGGTTGGCGTAGGAGTGGAGGAAGCACAGGGCAATGGACTCTACGCCCTGGGCTTTTAACGCTCTTGCCACCTGCCGGACCTCGGCCTCGTCCAGGG
>JACQHA010000449.1 GCA_016199255.1 Deinococcus sp. | reverse complement strand
TCGCCCACGTACCCCGCCTCGGTCAGGGTGGTGGCGTCGGCAATGGTAAAGGGCACCTTGAGGATCCGGGCCAGGGTCTGGGCCAAAAGCGTTTTCCCCGTGCCAGTAGGCCCCACCAGGAGAATATTGGACTTCTGGATTTCTGCCCCAGGGTGGCGGGTGCGCTTGTAGTGGTTATACACCGCCACTGCCAGGGTCTTCTTCGCTTTCTCCTGGCGGATCACATACTCATCCAGCCGGGCTTTGATCTCCCTGGGGGACATGAGCAAGTCCGACACCTCGAACACCGCGCGCTTGTCCTCGCGCATGATCTCGGCACAGCGGGTGACGCACTCATTGCAGATGTAGACGCCACCGCCCTGGATCAGCTTGCGCACCTGATGCTGGGGCTTGCCGCAGAAGGAGCACCTCGGGGAGCCTTCGTACTTGCGGTCGTTCAAGCTGTCCTCCTCTCCCGCTGCACCCTAATCAACGCGCCACGGGGACCATCGGTTCGCTAGCTGCCAGAGCGCTTGATGACCGCATCTATCAGCCCATACTCTTTGGCCTGCTGGGCGGACATGTAATAGTTGCGGTCGGTGTCCTGCTTAATGCGCTCCAGGGGCTGGCTGGTGTGCTCCGCCAGAATCTGGTTCAGCAGCGACTTCAGCTCCCTGATCTCGGTAGCTTGGATTTCAATGTCTGAGGCCTGGCTGGTGGGCACCGCTCCCCAGGGCTGGTGGATCATAAGGCGGGAGTGGGGCAGCGCCCGGCGCCGGCCCTTGCGCCCCGCCGCCAGCAGCAGCGCGCCCATGCTAGCCGCCAGCCCAACGCAGATAGTGCCCACCGGCACCTGGAGATACTGCATGGTGTCGTAGATGGCCAGCCCGGCGTAAATATCTCCCCCGGGGCTATTGATATAGAGCGACGCCTCAGCCTGGGGGTCCACCGACTCCATAAAGAGCAGCTGCGCCACCACCACGTTGGCCACCTCGCTGGTAATAGGGCCACCCAGGAAGATGATCCGGTCCTTGAGCAACCGGGAGTAGATGTCGTACGCCCGCTCACCGCGCGGCGTCTGCTCGATCACCATCGGGACTAGTGACATATCCCTCCAGACCACCTGCCCCATAGCGTAAGGCGCACGCCTAACACCACTCTCTCAGCCCACTAACCCAGCAATGCCTAGTAGCCAGGCTGATCACTAGTCTACAACTGCCACCAGGGGGGGGCTAGGGCCGGCCAGGAGCCAGGGCATCTGGGGGAACAATCAAGCTGGGCGGTTTCTCAGCCAGCAGCCGGTCCAAAACCGCGTTCATGGTCTTATCGCGCCGCAGCAAGAAGCGCAAGCTGTCCAGACCCTCCTGGCCCAGTTTGGCGCGCAGCGCGATGACCGTCATGCGCCGCGCCGTTGCCATTTCCTCCAGGCCCTTCTGGAACTCGGCATCGCTCAGGGCAATGTGCTCGGCGTCTACCAGGGCCTCCAGCGCCAGGTCCACTTTCACCCAGTCGGTGCTGTCTTTGTGCAGTTTGGACTCGAAATGCTCCAGCTCCCCGCGCGACGCTAAGTACTGGCGGTAGGCCTCATAAGAAACCTGCTGCTCCTTGAGCTCGCTGCTGATCTCAGCCAAGCGCTGCGCCATGCGGCGCTTGACCAGCGCCTCGGGGAGATCGGCCTTCATACTCTCCACCAGCTTGCTGACAAACTCTGAGAGCTGCAGCCGCCGGCCCATTTGAGCCGCCTCTGCGTCCAGCTTGGCCCTGAGGTCCGCCTCCAGGGCTTGCTCATTGGCGAACTTGAGCTCCTGGGCCACGGCCCGCACCTCGGGGAGCACCTGGGCCTGCACTGACTCCACCTGCACTTTGAGCTGGCGCTCCCCTTCCCAGGGCACCTCCCGCTCCTCGCCGGCTCGAGCGCCCACTAGCGCGTCCACTACTTTTTCTGTGGCGCGGTACAGGTAGATAGGCAGCGTGGAGCCCTCGCCGACTTTCACCACCACCAGGTCAGTGTTGCCCGCCGGCCGGTCCACCGGGGTGTAGGTAGAGCGCTCCTGGCGCAGCCGCAGGATTTCCTGCTCCACCATGTCCCCGGTCACCCTGGGGATCCGGGTCTCAATCTGGAACTTGTTATAGTCCCCCAGGCTCACTGTGGGGTAGACCTCTACCGTAGCGGTATAGCTAAAGGGACCACTGGCTGAAAGCGGGCCCGGCTCCACGTGGGGGTCAGCCACTGGGGTAAGCTTGAGCTCTTCCACTGCCTGGGGGTAGCTCTGGGCCACCAGAGCTTCAATGATCTCGTCCCGCACCGCCTCCTCGCCCAGCCGGCGCTCCAACACTGAGCGGGGCGCCTTGCCCAGGCGGAAACCTGGTACCGGGACAGATTTGGCCAGTTGCCGGAACACGGCCTCGCGGGTGGCCTGCACCTGCCCCGCTTCCACGGTCACCTCCAAAATGACCCGCCCGCCCTCTTTCCCCACCAGCTTCGCCGGCATTCTACCCCCAGAAAACATCGCCCGGCCCGAGGTCACCGGCTCCGCCGGGGGCCGGAGCGACGATCATTCTTGGAGCGGAAGACGGGATTTGAACCCGCGACAGCCACCTTGGCAAGGTGGTGCTCTACCAACTGAGCTACTTCCGCCTGGTGCGAGAGGAGGGATTCGAACCCTCACGGCTGAACCACTAGATCCTAAGTCTAGCGCGTCTACCAATTCCGCCACCCTCGCGGCTTGGGGTGAGCGAAGGGGCTCGAACCCTCGACCCTCGGTTCCACAGACCGATGCTCTAACCAGCTGAGCTACGCTCACCACACCCGGAAGGACCTGCGCCAGCACGCCCGTCAGGATCCTGGAGCCGCCCTCCTGAGCGGACGCTGTGGACGCCCGCAGATCCACCAGAACAGGGCCAGCGCCCTCAGCCAGCATGAGATTTTACAACCTCCCCTGCCCCGGTGCAAGAGGTATACTGGCGCGCCCGGGAGGTCTCGAACCCCCGACCCGCTGCTTAGAAGGCAGCTGCTCTATCC
>JACQHA010000425.1 GCA_016199255.1 Deinococcus sp. | reverse complement strand
GGTGGGCCAGGTTAGGGCCCAGGTAGGGTAAGAATGGTCTCAGTCATTGTCACTACGCGCAACTCGGCTCAGACCCTGGGGCGGTGCCTGGCCAGCCTCCGGCGGCAGAGCTATCAAAACATAGAAGTGGTTGTGGTGGACAATGCCTCCAGCGACCAGACGCTGACCATTGCCCGGAACTACGCCGACCTAGTGCTCCAGGCAGGGCCCGAGCGCAGCGCCCAGCGGAACCGCGGTGCAGCGGCTAGCCAGGGGCAGTACTTGCTTTTCGTGGATGCCGACATGGAGCTCTCGCCACTGGTGGTGGAGGAGTGTGTGTCGCTGGTGCAGGCGCGGCCTGAGGTGCGGTCAGTGATTATCCCGGAGGTCTCAGTGGGAGAGGGCCTCTGGGCGCGCTGCAAAGCTCTGGAGCGGAGCTGCTACCTGGGGGATAACACCATTGAGGCAGCCCGCTTCTTCCATCGGGCTACATTCCAAGAGGTGGGGGGCTATGACGAAGCGCTCACTGGTCCTGAGGACTGGGACCTTCCCCAGCGGGTACGCGCCAGGTACCCGGTGGCTCGCATCGGTGCCCACATCCTCCACCACGAGGGGCGGCTGAGCCTGGCCCGCACCATGCGCAAGAAGTACTACTACGCCCGGTGGATGCCGCGCTACATTCATAAACACCCCCAGCTGGCGCGCCAGCAGCTCAATCCGCTCCGCCCAGCGTTCCTGCGCCACTGGCGCCGGCTGGCCAGGACACCTTTCCTCTCGCTGACTATGCTCTTTATGAAGAGTTGCGAGTTCGCGGCGGGGGGCCTGGGTTTTTTGAAGGGGCTGGTAGCAGATGCCCGATAAGGCTCAGGGAGTGCTTATCATCTCACCCTTTTTCAGCCCCAACGTCGGCGGGGTGGAAACACACCTAGATGACTTATGCGCTGTCCTGGCAGAGCGGGGCTGCCCGGCGGTGGTGGCTACGTACCAGCCGCTCATGACCCAGGTCTCGGCGCCCAGCTACGAGTGCCGAGGGAGCGTGGAGATCTACCGCCTGCGCTGGCCCAGTCGGCTGCCTGGCATGTCGCAGCCCGCGTATTACCAGCTCCTGACCCGACCAGCGCTGGCGTTTCTGTACTTGTTCCCCGGGCTCTTTGTCCATAGCCTCCGGCTACTGTGGCGCTTTCGTCGCCAGGTGGAGGTGATTCACGCGCATGGGATCGTCGCTGGCACTATCGCTGCCATCCTGAGCTGGTTCTTCAGAAAGAAGATGGTCCTGAGTACCCATACCTACTATGGGCTGGCCCGTGGCGCCCCAATGGCCCGCGTCCTGCGGCTGGTCGCCCACGCCTGTGGCCAGGTGCTCTGCCTGTCGCGGCAGTCGCGTCAGGAGTTACTCAGCATCGGCGTGCCAGCCGAGCAGGTACAGGTGTATACCTACTGGGTAGACCAGCACACCTTTCGCCCCCTGGATCGGGTGGCGCTGCGGGCTGAGCTAGGCTGGACAGAGGCCTTCGTGGTGTTCTTCGCAGGGCGACTCATTGAGGGCAAGGGAGTCCGGGTACTGCTCGAAGCCAGCAAGTGCCTGCGTGATGTTCCCCAACTCCTGATTGTCCTGGCTGGGGATGGCCCGCTGGAGGATGTGGTGAAGACCGCAGCCGGCAGCAACCTGATCTTCCTGGGACGGGCTGGGCGCCAGGACCTCTGTCGCTACTACAACGCCGCTGACCTCCTGGTGGTGCCATCGCTGCACCAGGAGGGCTTCGGCCGGATCATCCTGGAAGCTCTTTCCTGTGGCTTACCGGTGGTCGCCTCCCGGCGCGGGGCCATTCCAGAGGCGCTCGACTCCACAGTGGGGTGGTTTACTGAGCCCACTGCCCAGGAGATCGAGCGCATCATCCGCCTGTTAGCCTCCGATCCTCAGAATGTGACAGCTAAGCGCGCGCAGTGTCGGGCCTACGCTGAGCGGCGGTTCGGCCGGTCCAACGCTGCGCCAATCCTGGAGAGCTACTGGAGCCTGGCATGACTGCCCTAGCGAGGAGCCATCCAGTCTTATCTGAATCAGAGGCTGGTGCAGGCAGCCAGCTAGCTAGTGTCTTGCAAGGCATTGGGGACATAGCCCTGCGCGACCGGGTGCGGCGAATCCTGGCCGCCCTCGTTCCTCAAGAGGAGGCAGCAGTGCTGGACTGCGGCTGTGGGGACGGCTTCTACCTGCACCTCCTCGCCCAACTGGGTAAATTCCGGAGCGTCGGGGTGGACTGCGATCCGGCCGCTCTAGCGACCGCCGGTAGGAACCTGGCCGGCTGTGGCCAAGTGGAGCTAATCCAGGCAGAAGCCACCGCTCTCCCCTTTCCGGCGGCGAGCTTCGACGCAGCTATTTGCTCAGAGGTACTAGAGCACATCTCCGACGATCTAGCAGCCCTGCAGGAGCTGCACCGGGTACTCAGGCCAGGCGGGCAACTCCTCGTCACAGTGCCGCACCGGCGCTACCCGTTCTGGTGGGACCCAGTGAACCGCACTCTGGAAGCGCTGGCCGGGACACACGTGCGGCGCGGGTTCTGGGCCGGCATCTGGAACCAGCACTTGCGCCTGTATAGCCGGGGAGATCTGGCACAAGCCGTTGCTGCCGCCGGCTTCCGTATCGAGCGGCTGGAGGGCCTTACCCACTACTGCCTCCCTTTCAACCACTATTTCCTGAACGCCATGGCGATCCTCCTGCATCGGGGTGCGCTGCCGGGGCAGGTCGCCAGAACAGTCAACAAGTTTGTCGCCGATGGGGCTACTAGGCGCCGCCCCGGCCTAGTTGCCCTGGCCTTTGCCCTAGTGGACCAGATTGACCGCCGCAACCAGCGGGAGTTGCCCGAGGATGTCTCGACCGTCTCCCTGTTCCTCAGGGCTGTCAAAGAGGAGTGAATGGTGTCGGCTGCCGCCCTCGACTTGCACGTGATCGCCAACACGGCCCTGGGGCCTGGGCTGAGTGGGGGCGACCGCATCTTCATCGAGCTTGCACGGCGCTGGGCTAGGCGACTGCGGACCCTGACGCTCTACGTGTGGGAGGAGGGCTACGAGATGTGCCGCCGGAACGGGCTGGCTGGGGTGAGATATCAACTCTGGCCGGCGGCACCCTACCGCTGCCTGGGGTTCGCAGGGCTCTACCTGGCCCGGACCATCAAAGGCTGTGTCGCAGCGTGCCGTCTACGTCTATCTGAGCCGGAACGGGCGATCATCTATGCCGCCTCCGACTACTGGCCAGATGCTCTGCCGGCCCTCCTGCTCAAGCACCGATACCCTAAGGCCTGCCTGATCGCGGCCTATTACATGGCTGCCCCACACCCCCTGAAGGGCTTCCGGGGACATCACCAGTTGGGCTACCGCCTGCCGCGGCTCAAGGAATTGCTTTATTACCTGACCCAGCTCCCAATCTACCGTCTCATTAAGAGATATGCAGACTTTGTGTTTGTCACCAACGAGTTAGACCGGAGATATTTCCTCAGTCCGCGCCTTGGCCAGGAACGGGTAATCACGGTGCGGGGAGGGGTGGACATCCGGCTCCCTGACCAGGTACCTGATCAACCTCAGCGCTATGACGCGGTCTTTATCGGGCGCCTGCACCCCCAGAAGGGAGTACTGGAGCTTATAGACATCTGGCGATTGGTTTGTGCCAGACGCCCGGGCGCCCGGTTGGCCATTATTGGAGATGGCCCGCTTGAGGGGGCAGTTAAGTCTCGCGTCCGCGCCAGTGGACTGGAGGCCAGTATTGATATGCTCGGGTTCCTAGACGGCCCGGAGAAGGTCAGGGTGTTTAAAGCCTCCAAACTGGTAGTGCATCCAGCCGTTTACGACAGTGGCGGCATGGCGGCCTGTGAGGCGATGGCCTGTGGCCTGCCAGGGGTGAGCTTTGACCTGCCGGAGCTGCGCACCTACTATCCGCGGGGCATGCTGAAGGTACCCATTGGGGATCTGGACGCTTTTGCGAAACAGATCCTCCAGCTCCTAGAAGACCGAGGGCTCTACGAGCGTACCAGCCGGGCTGCGCGAGATCTTGCGCTGCAAGAGTGGAGTTGGGACACCAGGGCCAGCGAGATTCTGGACGTGCTACTCCAGGTTCTTCCGGTGACTTGATCATGATATCTGCTGTCCGGTGGCCTCTTATCTCTGTGGTGATCCCTACGTATAACCGTCGTACCGATGTTCTGGAATGCCTGGCATCGGTGTATGCCCAGGACTACCCCAACTTCGAAGTCATCGTGGTGGACAACGGCTCAGAGGATGGAACATACCAGGCCATCCAGGAACGCTTCCCAGCAGCTCAGGTGGTGCGGGAGGAGCGCAACTGCGGGGTCACCGGGGGGCGCAACAGGGGGCTAGAGCAAGCCAGGGGAGACTTCATTTTGTTTCTCGACCACGACACTTTAGCCGATCCGGGTATGTTGAGGGCCCTCGTTCAGGTGGCCCAAGCCCATCCCAAAGCAGGCATCATTGGGCCCAAGATCTACGTGTATGAGGAGCCAGACCGCATCTACTCCGTGGGGCACCAAGTAAGCCTGGTGAGCGGGCGGGTGCTGGGCTATGGGGGGCTGGACCGAGGGCAGTTCGAGCAGGTGGTAGAGATTGCCAGCACACCTACGGCAATCTTCGTGCGCAAAGCGGTAGTGGAGACTATAGGAGGCTTCGACGACCTCTACTTTGCCACCTACGAGGATGCTGACTTTTGCCAGCGGGCCCGCCGGGCGGGCTTTAAGATCCTCCTGGCGCCGCAGGCCAAGCTCTGGACAAAGATTCATCGACCCAGCGACGCTCCGCTGGCCCTGCAGAGAATCGGGCTGGTGAACGTCTGGCGTACGCACTTTATCAGCCGGAACAAGATCATCTTCATGCGGCGGCATGCCTCGCCCTGCCAGCTAGTGCTCTTTCTGGCGGTATTTCTACCGCTGTACGTCCTCTACTACACGCTTCGCATCTTACAGGCTGGCAGGCTCGACATGCTCAGAGAGTACTGGCGAGGACTCCTCCTCGGCCTCACCACTAAGTTCACTCCTGTTTTCTGCTGCCAGGGAGGCATCCCGGTTACTGAGTTACGCATAACAAATAGGACATATCAGGCCCACGGCAGACTGAACAAGGTAGTGAGTCAATGATGCACATAGTTTTTCTCTCTGACGTTTTCCCTGACTACGGGTCTTGGAACCGGCCGTTCATCAATTTCTTCAAGGGGTTACGAATCCGGGGGGTGCGCACTAGTCTTGTGGCCCCCTATATCGGTCGGGATATGTTCGAGACCACACAGCGGCTTCAGCTCGGCGACATGGTTCACTTAGTGTCGCTTAGAAACGAGTTTCAAGGCTTTAAGACCGGGGCATTCGCAGTCCGGGGGGTCTGGGATGCTTTCTCAGGCCAGCTGGGTGGTCGGCTGGCCGAAGCGGCGCTAGAGGTGGAGCCAGCGGCCGATTGCTATATTCTTGTCCACGACACTGTAGCCTCCTCGATCAGCCACCTCAAGCGTCAGCGTCCCAAGGCGCGGGTGGGCTCTTGGCACTACGGCATGTGGACACTTATGTACTCTGGGGAGGGCAATATCGCCGCCTGGCGGCGAAGACAGCCGTGGCCAGTGCAGGGCTTGCACAGCCTGTTCAGATTCTCCTCGCCTTTGGTCCTAGAGCGGCTCTACCGGCACCTGAGCCAGGGCGATTTCCTCTTCTCCGAAAGCCGGTTCATCGCCGAATGGCTGTTCTGCGTGTACGGGATCTTCAGCGACGCGGTACTCTACCTGCCCCCGCTGGACCAGGACGAGATCGAAGCCGGATCGCTCTGCAATGAGACCCGGGGCTCCTATTTCCTAACCACCACTGGGGAGACTGCCGCCGCAGTCATCGGCGAGATTGCCAAGTTTGCCAGGGTCGTCACTATTGGCCGGGGTGCTATAGAGGGCTGTGAGAACCTGGGGTTTGTCGCCGACCAGCAGCAGCTGATGCGACTCTATGCCAACGCTCTGGCTACTCTGTGCCCGCTGACCACCGAGCCATTTGGGTATGTTCCGGTGGAAAGCATGCTGTGTGGGACACCAGTTATCACCTACAGCTATCAAGGTCCCGGTGAGACCGTCGTCGATGGTCAAACCGGCTGGACCGCCGCGACGCCGGCGGCGTTTGTGGATCTCGCACGTCATGTCTGGTTGCACCGGTACTCCGCCGCCATGCGGAGGCAATGCCAGGAGTACGCCATGCGCCGCTTCTCTGTAGCAGCGTGTACCACGGCGTTTCTAGATGCCCTGGCCAAGGTGCTGGGGGCAGGCGCGAAGCGATGGTCTCAATCAAGGAGATGGCTTCTAATGACGAGTTCTACTGGCGTCAATCGCGCTGACCACAGGGAGGTAAGATCCCTGGATAAGCTCCCGCAGCTCCTCATGGGGGTCTCTTCCTCTCAAATCAGTGACAATGAGATTCGTACCCGTCCTTGCCCGGACTGCTACCTGTGCGGCACCCAAGGTGAACCCCTTTACCAGGGCTTGCAGGATCACTTTTTCAGCGTACCGGGGGAATGGAATTTGAAGAAGTGCCCGAATCCTGAATGTGGACTCCTGTGGCTGGACCCGATGCCAATAGAGGAAGACATTGGCAAGGCCTATCAAACCTATTACACTCATCAGGAAGGCAGTCCCAATGGGGAAAAAGGCAGCTTGGGGAAGTTCCTCAAGCTGAACTTGAGGCGTGCTTACAACATCCTGTTGCGCGCAACACCAATTTATCATGAGCGTAAGCAGCTCTCTCTCATGTATTTGGAGAAAACGCCGCCCGGTAGATTGCTCGAAGTGGGCTGCGGGAGTGGCCTTCGGCTTGCCCAGATGCGCGCCCTGGGCTGGAAGGTGGAAGGGCAGGAGGTTGACCCAAAAGCCGCCGCTCAGGCTCGCAGCACCCTCAACCTCCCCGTGCATTTAGGTGCCTTGGAAGATGCAGAGTTTGCCGTCGATTCGTTCGATGCAATCACCATGAACCATGTTATAGAGCATGTGTATGATCCGGTGGCGCTTTTAGCAAAATGTCGCCGTGTGTTGAAACCAAGCGGCAGGCTAGTGGCAACTACTCCCAATGCTGAAAGCTATGGGCACAAGCATTTTGAATCATGTTGGTGGGGTTTGGACCCCCCAAGACACCTACACCTTTTCTCAGAGAGTACTCTTCGGACTTGCGCCGAAAGGGCGGGATTCCGCACGGTCGAAACTTGGACCACATCGGCCAATGCGGAGAGTATCTATCTCGGTAGTCTCCATGTTCAGGCGAGCCAAAAGCACAGGATGGGACTGCAGCATCAGTTCTTAGGTGGACTTGCCCAAGCAGCTGGTTTTCACCTATGGGAATTCTTTCTGGTCCGTTGGCACCCGAGGCTAGGAGAAGAAGCTGTGCTCAAGGTGGTCAAATGAGGAAAATTGTAATCATTGCGCATGCCGATGGACTGTGCAGCATGTACCACGGCGATTCTGGAGGCCCTGACCAGGGTGATGAGGATGGGCGCGAACGCTACGGTATCAATCGACAGAAGGACTTCCGATGATGAGTTCCACTGGCGTCAATTGCGCTGACCACAGGGAGGTAAGATCCTTGGATAAGCTCCCACAGCTCATTATGGAGATCTCCTCGCGTCTACCTTTCACGTCGATAACGATGCTGCGTGCAATGTTGAGCAAGAAGGCGGAAAGTTTGCTAGATGTTGGGTGCGGAACGGGCCTCTCGACGCAGCTGCTGCTCAAAGGGAGGCTCCTCCGCGCAGTCGGCTATGACGGTCACGGACCTTATCTTGTTGCGGCCAAGGAAAGGGGGTTTTACGCGCAGGTTGTTCAGGGTGATGTCCGAGCCCTACCCTTCAGGGAGAAAGAGTTTGACATCGTTCTCTGTTCCCACGTCATTGAACATCTCTCGCAAACCGAAGGCTTAGCATTACTCGAGAGGATCGAGCAGATCGCCCGCCTCCAAGTAATAGTAGCAGCGCCGGTAGGATTCCTTCCTCAGGATGAGTTCGACGACAATCCGTACCAGCAGCACCGCTCGGCGTGGTTCCCCAAGGATTTCTTAGACCGGGGTTATAGAGTCGTCGGACACTCGATCCGGTTCCTGGTGGGGGATCTAAACATTGTCAAACTCCTGGGATTCCTCTCTGTCCCAATCCTTGGTCTGTCCTGGCTGTTGCAGCCCATCCCATATCTCTTTCCTTCCCT
>JACQHA010000039.1 GCA_016199255.1 Deinococcus sp. | reverse complement strand
CTTCTGGCTCGGTGTTCTACATGATGACTGGCATGCACGCCCTGCACGTGTTCACCGGGGTGCTCTTCCTGCTGTTTGTCTATAACCATGGGCGCAAGGGCCGCTACTCGGCCGAGCGGCACTGGCCGGTGGAGGCCTGCGCCAACTACTGGCACTTCGTGGACGTGGTCTGGATCTTCTTCTATCCGGCGCTGTACCTGATCGGGACAGTAGCAGTAGAGTAAGGCCATGAAGGTCAATCCAGTGCTGCTGGGGCTGGTGATTACTGCTGGACTGGCCCTGGCAGTAGCTGGTACAGGGCTGTTCACCCGGCCCTATGTGTTTCACGGCTCGCTCATTGACCCGCCGGTGCCGGCGGTGGACTTTGCACTGACTGACCAGTTCGGCCAGCCCTTCCACCTCAGCCAGCAGACGGGCAACGTGGTGCTGCTCTTCTTCGGCTACACCTCCTGCCCTGATGAGTGCCCCGCTACCCTAGCGCAGCTCAAGCAGGTGCGAGCCCAGCTGGGAAACCAAGCGGAGCGGGTGCGGGTCGTGTTCATCACTGTTGACCCAGAGCAGGACACCCAAGAGCACATCGGGGAATTCCTGGCCAGGTTCGACCCGGCGTTCACTGGCCTAACTGGCAGCACCGCAGAGTTAGAGCCGGTCTGGCGCAGCTACGGCGTTTACCAGGCCAAGCGCACGGAGTTGGTCGAGCACACCTCCCGCATCTACGCCATAGACCCTAGGGGCAATCTCCGGCTCACCTATCCCATAGAAACCAGTGATAACGACCTGGCGCGGGACATCCAGCAGCTGCTCAAAGGCAGCTAGTTATGAAATTCCTTCCGAACACTCTAGGCTGGCGGATCATCCTCTCCCTGGTGGCCGGCCTGGCCCTGGCCTGGGCTTTCAGCGAAGGCACCTTCCTCTTGCTCAAGGACACTAGCGACCGGGTGCCGCAGCGCATTGAGCTAGTAATTCCCCCAGGCACGGCAGAGCGAGTAGCTGCTGGAGAAGCGGTGCCCTCCTTACCATCCGACCTGGTATTCGTTGTCGGGGATGTACTGGCCGTGAAAAATGAAGATCTGGTGAGCCACCAGCTTGGGCCAGTCTGGGTGCCGCCGGGCACCACCGCCAGCCTGACCCTGGACCAGCCCAACAAATACGCCTACGCCTGTACCTTCCAGCCCAGCCGCTACCTGGGCCTGGAGGTGCGCCCCCGGGTGACGGCCTGGACCCGCCTGCAGGCGCTGCTTCTGGCCGGCCCGCCAATGGCGGCGTTGCTGGCACTCTACAGCCTGGTGCTCTTCCCTCTTGCCCCCCGCTCCAAGCAGGCTGACTCATGAGACTACTCTTCAGCCGCCAGTGGTGGTGGACCACCCTGCTGGTCATTGCTGCCCTAGGGGTGATGGTGCGCCTGGGCATCTGGCAACTAGACCGGCTTCAGCAGCGCCGGACCTTTAACGCCCGGGTGAGTGTCCAGCTAGCGCAGCCGCTACTAGTGTTGGACAGCGAAACCCTGGGCGCCGATCTGGCCAACATGGAGTACCGGTCAGTGATGGTCAAAGGGGAATACGACCCCTCCCAGGAAGCGGCGCTGAGCAATCAGGTGTGGAATTCCCAGCCGGGGGTGCACCTGCTCACCCCATTACGTATTAGTGGCAGCGACCAGGCGGTGCTCGTAGATCGGGGCTGGATACCACTGGTAGAGGCCGCCCCCGAGCGCTGGGGGAAGTTCACCGAGCCAGGCCTGGTGGAAGTGCGGGGGGTGATCCGCACCTCCCAGCACCGCCCTCGTTTCGGCGGATTGCCCGACACCACCCAGGCGCCGGGTCAGGGGCGGGTGACCAGCTGGAACCGGGTGAACCTGGCGCGCCTGGCTGAGCAAACCCCCTATCCCCTGCTGCCTATCTACATTCAGCAAGCCCCAGACCCTAGCTGGACCACGCTCCCCTACCGCAGCCAGCCGGAGCTGGACCTGAGCGAAGGGCCGCACCTGGGCTACGCGGTGCAGTGGTTCCTGTTTGCCAGCGTGCTGGCCATAGGCTATCCCTTCTTCGTGCGGCACTCCACTCTGCCGCACACTGCTCGCCCGCCAGCCGCCCAGCGCACCCCACCCCCGCCTTCCGGCTGGGCCTGAATCGCGAAGGGCCACGAAAGGACCTGGCTGGATCACGTCGTGCTGGCCATAGGCAGATGGGATCCTGAGGAAGTGACTACTCCCACGGCTCAAGCACGTGGGCTTCTAGGGACTTGCACCCAGGCATTGTAGTCCCAATGCCAATATATTGATGGCGGCGTTCTCATCTCGATCCATGACGAGGCCGCAGACTGAACACTGATGCACCCGAACGCTCAAATCCTTCTCCACCATCCGCCCGCACCGCGAACAGCGTTTGCTGGTGTTACGTGGGTCAACCAGGACGACACGGCGGCCAGCCTCTGCCGCTTTGCTCGTCGTGTACTGCACCAGTTGATGCCACGCCGCGTCTGCCATGCTCTTCGCCAGGCTGTGGTTTTGCAGCATCCCCTTCGTGTTCAGGTTCTCAAACGCGATGATGCCAAATTGCTTGACCAGTCTCCGACTGATGTGGTGGGCGAAGTCCGAGCGGCGGTGCGCAATCCGCTCGTGGATACGCGCCACAACCTTGCGGCGCTTCGCTCGTTCAGGGGTGCCTTTTACGGCTTTCGAGAACTTCTGCTGCGCCCTGGCCAGTTCCCCTTCATCCTGGCGGAAGAAACACGGATTCGCAATCTTCTGGCCGTTCGACAAGGTAGCGAACGATGCCAATCCGACATCCACGCCCACGGCGCTGTCGGACGACGGAAGGGGCTCCGGCTCGGTTTCGACGCTGAAACAGGCAAACCACTTGCCCGTAGCCGAGCGCCAGAGTGTGAGGGTCTTCATTCGTCCCTCAATGGGTCGATGCCAGATAACCTTCAGCCGCCCAATCTTCGACACGTCAAGCTGGCCACCCGCAACCTTAAAGCCATTCCCATACTGGGGGTAGGTCAGGCTGTCATAACGCCCTCGGCCCTTGAAGCGCGGATAGCCCGGCTGCTCACCCGCCTTGACACGGCGCAAGAAGGCTTGCAAGGCCAGATCAACCCGCACCTGGACATTTTGGAGCACCTGGGAGTGCACGATCTTCAGCGTAGGGCGTGCCGCTTTCCAGCCAGGCAGGAGCGCTTGCGTCTCGTACAACCGCAGAGTGGCTTGCTGCTCCTCCCACGCTCGTTTGCGGAGAGCGAGCGTCTCGTTGTACAGCCAGCGACATTCCTCAAGCACCTGGTCCAGGAGCCGCTGCTGGCTCTTGGTCGGGCTGACGCGATATTGGTACGCCTTACGCACCTACATATTATACCACCGTCCTGCTTCAGCAGCAGACATGTTCGCACGATTGGACTGAAGCGGGTGAAGCCCTTATATCCCAGGGCTGAAGCACCTGGGCTTTACGGGCTATTTTGTAAGGGCACTACCCCAGATGCCCAGGACGCACGTGTTTCAGACCTCAGTCAGGGGTGAAGGATGCGACTCCTTGGGATCTCCCCTTGCTCTCCGAGTCTGAGCGATTCTAGCATGGAACCCAAGTCTCACACCGGAGCACGTCCCCTTGCTGCTTCGGGGTCGCGCATGGTTAATAACGGTACACCAATGCCGTAGGTGATGAACTGACCAACGGGCTTCACCTTGATGATGCAGAGATCGGCCAGTATCTTCTCGTCTAGCTTCAGGTTGCCAAGCAACAGGGTTTGAATCCTGGACTCGGTCTCGCTTACGTGCAGGAGGCTTGCTTCCCCTTGGAAGGTAATGGTGGCTGCCGGGATCTTGACCCACGGCAGAAAGGGAATGTGCTTGTCCACAGTCACAGTGACAGAGACATGAGAGTTGTGCTGTACATTCTTCGCCTTATACGAAGAATAGCCGGTGACAATATAGAGGTGCCGGTCCTTCACCTTGTAGACGATACCAGCCGTTCGTGGTTGACCCTTCCGGTTAACTGTGCCCAAGACGGCAAACATCTGCTTCTCGACCTCGTTCCAGACTTGGTCACTGGTTAAGTTGGCAGGCATGGTACTCCTTGCTCCAAAGCGCGTGATGGGGACGTCTTCATAGACCACACCTGAGGGGCCGGCGGGGCAGGAACCTGAAGCGCATCCTAGTCTAACTCCCTTTAAGGCCCCAGCCTTAGCTTGGCCATAGAGCGGACCTGCCCCTTGCGCAGATGGCGGTGGTGAGGTTTTCGGCATTGGGACTACATTAGCTGCGCGGCTCTGCGTTGATCGATAGGAGGGCGTCATGGTGCAGCCGAGCGATTGGGGAGTCAGCCCATTTGCCCCTGGTGTCGGTGGCAGGTAATAATGGACCCCGTAAAGCGGGCGATGTCCCCATCGACACCTTCCTGACCGCAGATCACGCCTAGCAGGTGGGAGATGATCTACAATGGGCGGCAGTGATTTAGGTGGTGATAATAGCAGGCTCTCAGTGGTGGAGTGGAGGTGCAGTGGGTGTCAGGGGAGATAGAAGCCTACCTAGGCATTGACATTGGTTCGGCCACCGTCAAGGTGGTGGGCATTGACCGGGAAGGGCAGATGGTGGGGACCCCGGTCTACACCCGCCATGACCAGTTCCCTTCCCAGGTTGATGCGCTGAAGCACGCCTTCAGCCAGTACCTGGCCTCTGGCCAGCTGAAGGTGGTGGGCATTGGCACCACTGGCAGCGGCCGGGAGCTGAATAAGAAGATCATCGGGGCTGATCTGGTACGGACCGAGATCTTTGCCCATGCGGTGGGGGTGAACCACCTGGTCAAGAGCGGCCAGGTCTGGGTGGGGCAAGATGGCCAGCAGGTGCAAGTAGACCGGGTGGGAACGGTACTGGAGATCGGCGGCCAGGACTCCAAGGTGATCATCTTCGGTGAGGGCGGTATCCCGGCGTTTTTCAACATGAACACGATCTGTTCTGCTGGCACTGGGGAATTCCTCAAGCAGCTAGCTGATGATGCAGATATTGACATACGGGAGTTTGGCTCCAACGCCCTGCGCGCCACCACCCCGGCGCGCATTGACGCCACCTGCACGGTGTTCTCCAAGCGAGACTTCCGGCACCTGACCCAGAAGGGTGTTCCCCTTGAGGACCGGCTCATGGGCGCCTGCCAGGCTATGGTGAATAACTACCTGCTCAACGTGGTGCAGGATGCGGAACTGTGCGCCCCGGTGTTCTTTCAGGGAGGGGTGGCTTTTAACCAGGCGGTGCGCCGGGCCTTTGAAGCCCGGCTGGGCACGCCGGTTTACGTTACGCCCCACAACGATGTGGTGGGAGCCCTGGGCATGGCAGTGATTGTCCGGGATACTATGCTGGGCCAGCCTGGCCTGGCCACCAGTTTCAAAGATGACTTCTTCCAGCGGCGCTATGATAGCCGGGTGCGCTATTGCCATGGCTGCCAAAATGCCTGCGACCTGGCGCAGCCTTTTGAGGAGCACCAGGGGCAGATCCTGGTACTGGAGACCCTGGGGGGCCGCTGCGAAGGCTCGCAGAATCCCAAGAATGTCAAGGAGATGCCCCAGGCGCTCAAGACCTTCTCCGTGCCAGTGACCCGCCAGTCGCGCCAGCGGCCAGCGTTCAACATCATGAATCCAGATGGCCTTGCGGGACGCGATTCAGCGGGACGCTATTTTGCCGGAATTGACGGCGGCTCCCGCAGCACCAAGTATGCGGTGATCCGCAGTCTGGGCCATACTCCGGCGGCTAAGAATGGGAGCAATCCCCGTGATCTGGAGATCATCATTGCTGGTGCAGTGGACACTGCTGGCGATGCTATGGGGGCTTGTCTGCGGGCTCTGGAAAAGGTGCGCGACGCCTTGCCGGCAGGAATGCAACTGGATGGCATTGGCACCGCTGGCAGCGCCGGTGAACTGTGCCGGGACATGATCACCAGCCAGGACCGGAATACCAGCGATTTCCGCGCCACAGAGATTGTAGCCCATTACGCCTGGGCCAGCTACTGGGTGCCCAATGTGGGAACGGTAATCGACATTGGCGGGAATGACGCCAAGATCATTGCCGTCAAGGACAGCGGCCTGGATTTCGCCATGAACGATAAATGTGCTGCTGGCACCGGCTCGTTCCTGGAGTCAGTGGCCCGGCGCTTCCAGGTACCCATTGAGCAGTACGCCGACGTAGCCCTCACCTCCCACGATCCGGCGCGCATTGCCGGGCGCTGTGCGGTGTTCGGCGAGTCGGACATTATTCACAAGTCTCGCCTGGGCTTTGCCACCAGGGATCTGTTCCTGGGCCTGGCTTACTCCATTTGCCGTACTTATCTCTCTGATGTGGGCCGGGGGAAACCCTTGCGGGTGCCGCTGGTGGCCCAAGGGGGCACCTTCTTGAACCAGGCGGTGCAGCACGCTTTCCGGGAGGTGCTGGGCCTGGGTCAAGACGAGTTCATTGTGGCTGAGGACAAGCGCTATGTGCTCTGCGCTGGTGCCTTGGGCGCCGCCCTCATGGCGCGGAGCAAGTGGGAGCAGGGGCTGGACACGGCGTTCAAGGGCTTTGACCGGGTCCTGTCCAGCGCCTACCGGACTGTAACCTTAGACTGCCATTATGCGCCTTGTCCCCGGCGCTGTACCGGTGTGGTGGCGCTATTGGAAAACGGCCAGCCCGTTGCGGGCTACAAGGCCATTGATTGTGACTATGGGCTCTTCTCCGGGTTGTTTACGGAGCCGTATCAGCAGGAGCATGTGGTGAGCTTGCTGGAAAGCTTGGCTAGGGGAGAGCCACTAGCTGCTGGCCAAGTGGCGCTAGGCTAGGGGAGGCGGGGCATGGAGAACCTGGCGGTTCGCGAGCAGGATCGGCGTCATCAGGAAGCGGACATTAGCCGTCGGCAGGATGCTTCACACTCACCCAAAGTGGGGATGGTGCTGGCGTTTACTGGCCACTACGACTCGGTGAAGCTCCTGGCGCGCTTCCTGGAGCTGGCGGGAGTAGATCTGGTGAAGAGCCGCCTGAGTACTCCCAAGATCATCGAGGCCGGTACCACGTTTGCCAGTGCTGACTTCTGCCTCCCCTTGCGGGTCTATGTGGGCCATGTGCTGCATCTGGTCCAGGAACACCCTGACCTGGACTGCATTGTGGCCCCCAATATTCTGAGCGAAGACGGGATCAGTTCCACCTGCTCCAAGTACCGGGACGTAGGCGGCGTAGCGATCCGCTCCCTTGGGGACACAGTTGGGTACTTGCTGGCCCGGGCTGACGAGGAGAGCCGCGCCCGCCTCACTGAGCTGGCCGGGGCAGATGCCATCCAGATGCGATTGGAAAAGGCCCGCCACTTGCCGGCCTTTATCATGCCCAACATTCGGTCCCTGGACTATGTGGACATGCGCAACGTGTGCTACGACGTGTACGCCGACATCAAGGGGTGGTCCAAGACGCAGAAGGTGGCGTTTTTCCTGCCTGGCGGGCTGAAGCCCCGGTTGGCGCCCCAGCTTGCCCGGGTGGAGGCGGCATTTGCCCAGGCCTATAGCGAGGTGGTGGAGGGCCAGCGGTCGCGGCTGGAGCAGCTGTTGGCTGACCAGACCAAGCCGCGCCTGGCCCTGGTGGGGCGCCGGTACCTGATCAATGATCCGGCGCTGACCTGCGACCTGAAGACCTGGTTCCAGAAGCGGGGGGCTACGGTCCTCTCGGCGAGCGATTTGCCCCGGGACCTGCTGTGGCAGAGCTATCACCAAGTCGATGGTTATTACGATACCCACCTGGAAGGCCAGGCTTTCATCAACTGGGCGGCTGACAAAGTAGATGGGATGATCTCACTAGGCAGCTTCGGCTGCCACCCTGATGCTTTCCAGGTGGACTACCTGGCAGAGTGGGCCCGCGCCCAGAGAGTACCAACCTGGACCCTGCGTTACGACGAGTCAGCCGGCTCAGCCGGGTTTCACACCCGCTACGAAACTATCTTCGCCTTCCTGGAGCAGCGCCGGGATCAGCGCCTGGCTGGCAAGCAGGGACAACGCCTGGTAGCAGTCACGCCTGATTCTGAGGGTATTCAGTTGCCAATGGCGCCATTGGCTCCCGGGGGAAGGAAAGTTTCCGGCCACCCCGGGCAGTTCTCTGATCAAGGGCGCAACGCCCCTGCCCCGCCGGCTGTGGCCAAGCCCAAGCGGCCCCTGATTAT
>JACQHA010000435.1 GCA_016199255.1 Deinococcus sp. | reverse complement strand
GGTGCAGCCCGGGACACTCTTGGTCAACACTGCTCGAGGAGGGGTGCTGGATCTGGACGCCGCCTACGAAGCCCTGCAACAGGGCCGGCTGGGAGGCGTGGGGCTGGATGTGTACCCGGTAGAGCCGCCAGATACCTCCCACCCTATCTTCCGCCACCCCAACTTTGTCGGCTCACCGCACGTGTCGTCGCACACCACTGAAACCCTGAACGAGATGGGGCTGGTGGTAGCCCAGGGGGTAATGGACGCTTTACAGGGCCGCAAGCCCCAGTTCATGGTGAACCCCCAGGTGTGGCGGGAGCCGGTGCAGCGCTAGTGCTTGTCATTGGCCATTTGGCGGATGCCGGCCTTAGGGACAACCCCTAGCCTAGGGCCAGGCACAGTTTAGTCCTCAGGCTAGGTGTTTTGGGAGGTAAGGAAGGGGGGAACAGGAACCGTGAAACGGAGGATATGGTTTGCCCTGACCGTAGTGGCCGGGGTAGCTTTAGTGGCTCTGGCCGCTGGGCCATTTGAGCAGTGGCAGAGAAGCGGCCACGCCAACCAGTTACTAGCGGTTATGGAGGCGACAGTAGAGGCCCGGGGAACTGGTGCCGCCGGCTGCGGGCGCTGCCACGCCCAGCAGGGGTACGTGGTCTATCTGCAGCAGCTACAGAGTGGCTTTTCTGGGAATATCAGGAAGCCCGATGGCACCGACGCCGACGTGGAGTATCTCACTTCCCTGGGCCTGACCGAAGCCCAGGTGCAGCCACAGACCTGCACTGCCTGCCACTCTGCTGAGAGCTTCCAGCTGCGGATCAGGGATGACGTGCCGACGCTCCCCTCTGGCTTCAGCGCCCAAGGGGTGGGAAAGGGTGCGGTGTGCATGACCTGCCACAACACCCGGAACGGCCGGATCACCTGGGACGCGGCTGATGCTGGCCGCTACACGGCGCCGCACACTGCCTCGCAAGCCGACGTGCTAATGGGCAAGAACTCCTACTTCGTGAACGACACGACGCTAGCCACTGCATCCCCGCACGCCCTCTTCACCGGCAATGCCTGCGTCACCTGTCACCTGATCTTTGGGGAGGAGGGGCATACCTTCGAGCCTGGCGAGGCAGTCTGCACCAATTGCCACGGGCCGAATATGCAAGAAGAGTTTGTGCAGGAGCCAACTGAGCACCTGCTGGGCCTGCTGGCAGCTGCCATTGGGCGGCGGGTAGCGCAGGCCGGTGCCCAGATTGCCACTGTGCGGGCCTATGACCCAACCACTGGCCAGTTCACTGATAACTTTGCGGTGGACGGCAGCCAGGTCACTGGTGCTGAGCCCACTGAGATCCGGGGGCAGATCTCCTTGAAGCTCCTGCTGGCTGATGGGACAGCAGTCTATAGCCAGCTGCGGGACGTCAAAGATGCCGCCGGACAAGCAGTGATTGCCACCACCGATCCCCTGGTCCGGGCTGCGTGGAACTTTTTCCTGATTGAGGGCGATGACAGCCTGGGCGTGCACAACCCCAGATTCGCCCGCAATGTGCTGAATGCCTCAATAGAGGCGTTGCAGTAAAGCGACAGCGCTAGCTGACTGGGGGCGGCCCAAGTGGCCGCCCCTAATCTCTTTTCAGCTTGGCGGCAATGCCCCCGGTGAGGCTAGACCGGGTGAGGCCGGTTTTCTCCAGCACCGGCTCCCTGATTCTTTGGCGCTCAGCGTCGCTCAGGCTCTGGGCAGTGAGGATCAGCACCGGCAAAGTGGCCGTAACTCCCTCGGCGCGCAGCCGCCGCAGCATCTCTAAACCGCCCATTCTAGGCATCACCAAGTCCAAGAGCACCACATCAGGCCGATCCTTGGCCACCATCTCCAGGCCCTCCAGGCCATCCCGCGCGCTCTGCACCACATAGCCCCCCGACCCCAGCAGCGACACCACCAGCTCGACAGCCGCTGGATCATCATCTACCACCAGCACCTTCACAGGGGGCTTGACCCCAAGAGCACTTAAGGACGCCAGGAGCTGCTCCCGGCTCAGGGGCTTGAGGATGAACTCTACTGCCTCCAGCTGCTGGGCAGCGCCGCTTTGGTCCAGCACCGAGATCACCACCACCGGCACTTTGGCCAGGGTGGCATCGGCCTTGAGCTGCCGCAGCACTTCCCAGCCCACCAGGTCTGGGAGCATCAGGTCCAAGGTCACCGCCAGTGGGGACTGGGAGCAAGCCAGGGCCAGCGCCTCCTGGCCAGAGCGGGCCCGCTGCACCTGGTAGCCTGCCTGGCTCAGATAGAGCTCGATTAAGTCCCCTGACATCTGGTCGTCCTCTACCACTAGCACATAGCTACCCTGCTCTGGCGGGGGCAAAGTGGCAGCAGGCAGCGCTGGAGGCATGATGGGTACTGTGAAGGTAAAGGTGCTCCCCTTGCCAGGCTCGCTTTGCACCGTGATTGTCCCGCCATGCAGCTCTACTAAGCGCTTGGTGAGCGATAGGCCCAGCCCGGTGCCGGAGTAGCGGCGGGAGGCGGTGCTGTCTAGCTGGCGGAACTCCTGGAACAGCTTGCCTCGGTCTTCGGGCTTAATGCCAATGCCAGTGTCAGCCACCGAGAAACTGGCCATAGGCCCACCGGTGCTGGTACTGACCTGCACCGTGCCGCCTGAGGGGGTGAACTTGATGGCGTTGGACAGCAAGTTGAAGAAGACCTGGCGCAGCCGGCCATGATCCGCCCACACTGGTGCTGCCGCTACTGCATCCACCAAGGTGATGCCCTGGCGGTTCGCCAGGGGGGAGAGGGCAGTGAGCACCTCTTTGACCACCTCGCTGGCGTCCAGCTGCTCTCTAGACAGCTCCATGCGCCCGGCTTCCACTTTAGAGAGGTCCAGGATGTCGTTAATCAGCGATAGCAAGTGCTGGCCGCTGGAGAGCACGTTGCCCACGTACTTCCTCTGCTTCTCATTGAGTGCCCCGGCCAGCCCATCGGCCAGCACCTCGGAAAAGCCCATAATGGAGTTCAGCGGGGTGCGCAGCTCGTGGGACATGTTGGCCACAAACTCTGACTTGTAGCGGCTGGTAGTGGCCAGCTCACTATTCGCGGCGCGCAGCTCCTCCGCTAGCGATTCAGCGTGGTGCAGGGTGCGCACGGTGTCAATGGCCACCGCCGCCTGCGCCGCCAGCATGGAGAGCGTCCACAAGTGGTGCTGGTGGAACGCCTGGCGGCGGCGCTTGCTGTGCGCATCCAGGGTGCCAATGATCTGCCCCCGGGCCTGCATGGGGACGCTAATACAGGCCAGAAGCCGCTCCCCCCGGGCGGAGGGGTTATAGAAACGGGGGTCATTGGGCAGGTCATTGGCAAGAATAGCCGTGCCCGATTGAGCCACCCGGCCGGCAATGGACTGGCCGATGTGGTCCCGGGTGCCAGCCACCACCTCTGGGCTCAGGCCATAGGAGGCGGCAATAGCCAGGTACTCCCGCTGCTCGTCCAGGAGCAAGATGGCAGTACTGTCGGCCTTCAAGAGGCGGGCGGCGTTATAGGCAATACGGTCCAGGAGCACCGGCAGATCACGCTGGCTGCCAATGTCCAGCACCATCTGGTACAAGGTGAGCAGCTCCTGGTTGGTGTGCTGGATGGCGTTGCGCTCCCCCTCCAAGCCAGCGCGCTCTGCTACCTCGCTCATAGCCCGACCCCCCAAGGCGGCAGCGCTCTGCACCGCTAATATCTGCTGGGCGCTAAAGGCACTGCCCCGGCGCATGAGCAGCGCCGCTCCGGTGGTCCGCCCCTGGACTTGCAGCGGCAGCCCCAGCACCGTCGCGCCGGCCAGGTGCTCCCGCTCTGCCTGGCTCAGGTCTTCAGGCAGGCTAGCCACTATCCCCTGGAGAGCAGCCCGGGGCAGCACCACCTGGGCCGCCG
>JACQHA010000421.1 GCA_016199255.1 Deinococcus sp. | reverse complement strand
GGGTTCTCAGCCTCGTAGGTGGCAATGACGTCTTCCCACCAAGGCTGGGTGGCGTTGCTGTAAATGGCCGAGGTGAGCCGGATCGTGGTCTGCTGGCCTAGACCAACAGATCCCACGACGCCCACCAGAGCGAGTACCAACAAAACACGACTCAGGACCGTCCTTCTCATGAATTTCCTCCTTTGTGCTCTTCCATCTCCGCCCATCTAGCGGAGGGCTGACCATGTGCGGTCGCACTACTCTAGCATGGACAAGGGCCGCCTGCTCAAAGCCAGAGGCTGAGCCAGCCTCCCTTACTTCAGATTGGGCTTGAAGAACTCCAGCACCCGCCGCCAGGCATCATCGGCAGCTGCCTGGTTGTAGACTTCCTTCCGCGTATCGTTAAAGAACCCGTGCTGCACCCCTGGATAGATATGGATGTCCGCCTTCTTCCCGAGCTGCTTCAACTGCTTCTCTAGCTCACGCACCAACTCAGGGGTGACAAAGCCGTCCTTCTCGGCGTACAGCCCCAGCATCGGCGCCTGCAGGTTTTTCAGGTCTGGCCTCACGTTGGGATGCCCGCCATAAAACACCACGCAAGCCCCCACCTGGAGATTCTTGCTGGCAGCATAGAGCGACAGCGCCCCGCCCATGCAGAAGCCTACGGTGCCCACTTTCCTCACGGTCACGGCTTTGTGGCTCAAGAGATACTGCACGGCGCCGCGCAGGTCTTTCTCCGCCTGGTCAATTCGCATGGCCATCATCAGCTTCCCCGCCTGGTCTGGGGCGGTAGTGCTCTGGCCATGGTACAGATCAGGCGCCAGCGCCACGTAGCCTGCCCCCGCCAGCCGGTCCGCAATGTCTTTGATGTGCGGCACCAGGCCCCACCACTCTTGAATGACCACCACTCCCGGGCCCTTCCCCGACGCCGGTAGTGATAAATACCCGCTAGTTGTACCACCATTGCTTGGGAACTGCACCATCTGCCCTGCCATGTCATCCTCCTTATGGAAGCGAAGGTACGCCCCAACACCTGGCTGCGTCAAGGGTTACTCCAAAACCCTCCGTCTTCCACCAGACGACTACGCCCACCTAGAGGCAGAGGCCAGCCGGCTTGGCCTTCGCCCTGGCACATTGGCTCGCATGTTGCTCCATCCTCGTCAAGCCCTGCGCCAACTACGGGCCTTAGCCCAGCATCTTCCCCAAGTGGACGCCGCCAAGGTGGTGTACCGGGGGCTACCCTATTCGCCCTGATCTCGGCACCATACGTATACTGGCATGTGATGTCACGGAAGCTGCTCCTCCGCCTCATAGGCATTGCTGGTCTGCTAGTGATCGCCATAGCCGTTTGGAGCGCGCTCCAGGCGCAAAGGGAGCAGGCGCGACGGGCCCAAGAGCTCAGAGAGCAGGCGCAACAGGCCCAGCAGCAAGACGCCCTCGCCTCTCAGCTGGCTAGCGCCCCAGCGCTAACTGACGAGTACTCCCAGCTGGCGTCACAGATAGACCCATCCCAGCGCACACTAGGTGAATTAGCCCCCAACTTCACCCTGGCCAACCTAGATGGGCAGCAGGTGGAGTTGGCCTCGCTGCGAGGCAAACCGGTGCTGATTGAGTTCTTCAACTACTTCTGACCCAACTGCCGCCGGCAGTTGCCGCGCACCAGAGCAGCAGAAAACAGCTTGGGCGATAGGGCTACCTTCCTGGCCATTAGCATGGGCGATAGCATCGACAACGTCCGCCAGTATGCCCAGCAGGCCGATGCCCCCGGGATCACCTTCCTGCTCGACAGCGACCGGCAGGTGATGCAGGCCTACCGGGTACTGGCTCGACCGTATCTTGTAGCCTTGGACCCCCAGGGGCGCATCCGCTGGACCCGCATTGGCCGAGCCGATACCAGCGAAATCGTCCAGGTGCTGGAGACCCTCGCCCAGTTCCAGTAAGGCCTAGTGTGCCTCCACCCGCATCCTGAGCCGGAAATCCCGGTGCTCACCTGGCTCTAGGAACTGCAACGTGCCGCGCTCTCGTTCTTTGGCCCGCCCCTCCACGTAACAGTTGGCCGGCTCCAGGCCCAGCACATCATCCCCCTGGCCCATCATCTTCCACTGATGGCACCTCCCCCCCCACCCTAGCGCAGCACCGCATCTACGCGCTCAATAATCTCTAGCACTCCTAAGATGCCTAGATCTAGGAGATCATCCAGCACCTGGCGCGATACCGGCCCCTGCTCAGCAGTCCCCTGCACCTCAATCACATCACCCTTGGCAGTGGCCACCATGTTCAGATCAACCGCTGCCCGGGAATCTTCGATATAGTCCAGATCCAGGAACATCTCCCCGTCCACCACGCCAACGCTAATGGCGCCAATGCGATGTAGGAGCGGCCACTCATCAATAGCTCCCCTATTCAAGAGACCGTTCAAGGCATCAAAAAGCGCCACGTAGGAGCCAATAATCGCTGTCACCCTGGTTCCTCCATCGGCCTGGAGCACGTCGCAATCCAGGGTAATGGTGCGCCCGGGAAGCAAACGCAAATCGGCACTGGCGCGCAAGGAGCGGCCAATCAAGCGCTGGATCTCTTGGGTCCGCCCAGCCACCCCGTTCTTCCGCTCCCGCTGGGTGCGCTCCTGGGTAGCCCGGGGCAACATGGCATACTCCGCCGTGATCCACCCCTGCTGCTTCCCCAAAAGGTGCGATGGCAGCTTCTCCTCCACGGTGGCAGCACACAAGACCCGGGTGCGGCCCAGGCTCACCAGCGCCGACCCCTCGGCGTGGTCCAGCACCCGGCGCTCAATAGTCAAGGGCCGCAGGTCAGCCTTGCCGCGCCCGACGCGCATAGGCCTCCTGCAGCCGCTCAATCCGCACCCGTTCCACCGGGCCGCCAATCCCCCCGATTAAGTCCAGCATGGCCCGGAATTGCCGGTCCTCGCCGGTGACCTGGAGCTGCACCCGCCCCTCCCGCCGGGGAGCGGGGTCCAGGCGCAGTTCCTCTGGCGCCAGTGCTGCCACCGACTCAGCCGAGTCAATCAAGGTCACCTGTGGGCCCAGGAACTCGCCAATGGCCCCTTTCAGCAGCGGGTAGTGGGTGCAGCCCAGAATGAGCGCGTCCACCGGCTCCCGCTGCCCCAGGTGATGAGCTACCGCCAGGCGGGCCATTTCGCCCGATACCAAACCCTCTTCTACCAAGGGGACAAACAAGGGGCAAGCTCTGGCCCATACCTGCTTGGCCCCACTGCGCCAGAGCGCCTGCTGGTAGGCGCCGCTGGCCATGGTGACATAGGTGCCAATGACCCCTATGGCGCCAATGCGGCTGGCGGCTACTGCCCGCTTGACCCCAGCATCAATGACCCCCATGACCGGCACCGCGAACTCCTGTGCCAGCTGCGGCATGGCGCTGGCTGTAGCGGTGTTACACGCCACCACCACCGCCTTCACGCCACACTCCACCAGGTAGCTGGTGATCTCCCGGGCCAGGCGTGCTACGACTTCCCGCGACTGGGAGCCATACGGGTAGCGCGCCGTATCGCCCAGGTAGATGAAGTCTTCAGCCGGCAGCACTTTCACCAGCTCCTTGAGCACCGTCAAGCCGCCAACGCCAGAATCAAAAACACCAATCGGGCGAGGGTCCATGGCCCCGACTATATCACGGCGAGACTCACAGTCTGCTGGCCCGGGGTGGTCGATCTAGCCCGACTGCAATGAGCCTGTCCGACGCGTAGGGGCGCAGCAAGCTGCGCCCCAACGCGTCGGACACGCACATTGCAGTCGGGCTAGATAGACCCCCCCGGGCCAGCAGACTGCTGGCTCTT
>JACQHA010000420.1 GCA_016199255.1 Deinococcus sp. | reverse complement strand
TCGAAGAGGCGGTCCAGGGGCAGCAGGGGGCCGGTGGCAGACCAGTCGTCGGCCACCTGGCGATGGGCCAGGACCGCCGCCAGGAGCAGACCGCCCCCCAGGATGCCCGGTACTGCGCGGCCTCCCAAGCGGTGGCCTATCTGAACCCCCCTCAGCATATGGTTAGACATCGCTTCGCCTGTGCTCGCCTGCACTGGCCTGCTGGAATGCCCGCAACAGGGACCATACGACCAGCGCGACCCCCGCGAACAAGAGCAGCGCGAGGGCCGATAGGACGGGTGTGGGAAAGAACCAGGCGTTGCCCGCGGCGACGGCATGGAGCACCTCCGCGCCAGTGCCATGTCCCGGATAGTAAGCGGGCAGTACATAGCCCCAGAGGCCCAGGAGATTTGTGGCGATAAAGTACACTCCCGTGGTGAGGAGCGGCCAGCCGGAACTCTGGGCGGCGAGCCGGAAATGGGCGATCCCGACCGCCAGCAAGATGCTAATGGGCACCAGTGCCGGGAAGAGATAGCGGCCTTGCGGCTGGTAGTCATTGACGAAGCTATTCACCAGCGAGAGGAGCAGTAACCCCGTGGTGAAGAGCGCCAGGCCCAAGAACACGATGGCGCGCGGTTGATCAGCGCGACGCTTCAGTTTCTCGGGGAGTTGGGACAGCAGTCTCCCCAGCCCTTGCAAGGAACTCAGCACGATAAGCGCAAACCCCAGGTAGAATACCCGGCCCAGGGTAACGTGCCTTCCCCCAGGTCCGAAGGCTGCCCAGAAGGTGTCAAAAGTTTCAATCCACCAGATGCCCAGGAGCCCAACGGACCCAATACCGAACCCCTTTTCCGCATAGGACTGGTAAGCAGGGTCAACGGCAAGCCACGCGGTTCTGCTGGTCTCCATTGCCAGCCAGTCCCCATGATACAAGAGCGCATTGCGTAGGGGCCACCAGCCACCGACCGCCAGGGCGAGCAGCCCTACCAGCGCAAGTCCTCGCAGCATGGGCCAGAGCTGTCTTCGCCGGCTCCACCCGTAGCCGAGCACGGCGAAGGGCATGATGGGATACACGTTGAACTTGCTGAGGATCACGACCCCGAGGGCCACCCCTAGAGACACCGTACCCATCCAGTCCTCCCCAGGGACCGCCAGCAGCCGCCGGACCGTTAACCAGACGACCAGGCTCGCCGCGGCGGTGGCGAAGGCATCGTTGTTGACGTAGCCGGTGATGTAGGTGAACTGCGGCTGGAAAGCGACCAGCACCGGGACAGCCAGGCGCAGCAGGAGGTGATGAGGAAAAAGCACCTGCGCGGTGAGGGAGGCGAAGAGGACGGTGGCGACGGCTGCCGCGACCGAAAGCAGGCGCGCAGCATGGAGGATATCCGCGTCGGTACGCGTGGGTACCAGGCGAATCAGGAAGCCGCCCAGGATATAGGGCAGGCTGGGATGCAAGGCATAAGAACTGCGCGCCACCCCCAGTTCCTGATCGAAGTACGCGTAGGCATCTTTTCCGGGCCCGAACACCGGGAGCCGGCCATGCTCACCGATGAAGCGCGCCGTCTCCAGGTGAAGGTTTTCGTCGTTCCCGCTGTTGAATGGGAGCACGGCGGACCAGAGCAGGCTATTTACCAGGGTTACCAGCAGGAGCATTATCAGGGTCGCGGTTCGGTTTGTCATCGTAGTGCGCAGCTACGGGCACGGGCCGGTACCACTTCAGTCACAACGTACGCTGCCAGCATGGAGAAGATCGGCACGAGGGGAGCGTGAAAACGCCCATTCCCGAAGATGAAGGCGTGCAGAAGAGCTGGGAAGAGAACGATGCCCAGGAGAAAGAGCACCTCCGGAGCTCTCCGCTCTGCTGCGATGCGAGCCCGTCGTTGCCAGAAGACCGGAAAGGCCGCTGCCAGTGCCAGGACCACCAGATAGTAGCCGGAGAGCAGCATCAGCATGGCGCGAAAGCCAACGGTGTTGTAGCCAAGGGTGGGCTGGCCCGTCGCATCCTGGTCTAACCACCACGGCCACCATTCGTCAAAGAGAAACGCCGCCAGTTTGCGGGGCGCAAGCTCGATGACGCGCTGCGGATGCTCCCACACATAGTGGATAGCGGAATACGAGCCGTAGGTGTGGTACCAGGCCTCCCGGTTCTGAGCTGTCCCTGGCTCCCATGCATCGAGGGGGACCGGCACATAGCCCCCCGTGGCCTGAGGATGAAAGCTGATCCACAGGTTGACGCCCGCCGAGGTGGACATCGTCGCAACCCCAAGCACCTGGGAGTTCCGGATCACCCACGGCACGAGAACAACGAACACGCCCAGCGCGAGTCCAGCGGAATGAAGGGCAAGCTGGCGCCTGCCCTGGCGCTGGAGGGCCCAGTAGAGGAGAACCGCTGGCAGGAACGTGAAATTCGCCTCGCGAATGTAGACGAGCACGCCGCTGCCCATGCCCACCAGGAACCCTGCTGCCAGCGGGTGCAGCCTGCCGGTTACCGAGATGGCAAGCAGGGTGATCAGCAACAGCCCCGGAACCGCGAGGTTCTCGGAAAGGAAATACTCGGGAAGGAGGATGAGACTGGGGAAGAGTGCCGCGATACCGGTCGCCAGAGCCGCCGTGGACCGGTTGAAAATGCGATCTGCGACTATCAGGGTGAGGCCAAGGGTGAGCAAGGCAAGTCCCAGATTGCTGGCGTGGATGACCGTGTCGTCCTCGCCGAAAACCCGGTAGAGTAGCGACAGGAAAAAAGGCCACCCTGGGACCCACCATGCGGTCGGTACGCCGTGAAATTGATAACCATCACCATGCGCCAGGGATAGGGCGAGGTCCCGGTAATGACCAGCGTCAGAGACGGGAATGGCGTGAGACATGCCGATCCACCAGCCACGGAACAGCAGCCCTGCGACGACGATTGCGGCCAGTGCCTGATCGGCCCGCCTCCAGGTCAGGAGCGGGAGTCGGCGATGCCAGCCGCGCGCTCCGTTGTTTTCGCTCACGCCCGGCGCCGTGCCGCCAGGTAGGCTGCCAGGGCTTCCTGCCAAGGACGCAGGGGCGCCAGCCCGATCTGCTGCAGGCGCCGGTTCTCCAGGGCCGAGAACGCGGGCCGCCGGGCCGGGGCGCCGTACTCCGCGCTGGTCGTCGGGCGCAGGTCGGCCTTCACGCCCGCCAGATTGAAGATCGCGGCGGCAAACTCGTACCAGGAGCACCAGCCCGCGTTGGTGATGTGGTACAGGCCATACCGGCCTGTCTCCAGAAGCTCCAGGACTTTCAGGGCCAGGTCGGCGGTGGAGGTGGGCGAGAGCACCTGGTCATCCACCACCCGAATGGTCTGGCCCTCCCCGGCCAGGCGTAGCATGGTCTCCACGAAGTTGCCGCCCTTGCCGCTGCTCCCGGCCAGCCCGTACAGCCCGCTGGTGCGGATCAGGTAGTAGCGGTCGCAGATGGCCCGCACGAAGTGCTCTCCCGACACCTCGGAGTTGCCGTAGGCGCTCAGGGGCAGCGGCGGATCGTCCTCGTGGTACGGACGGCCCGCCCGGCCATCAAAGACGTAGTCGGTGCTGAAGTGCATCAGCACCCGGCCGTGGCGCTGGCAGTTCAGGGCCAGGTTGCGCAGGCCCATGCCGTTGACCAAGAGCGCCCGGTTGGGCTGGGACTCGCACTCATCCACCCGGTGGTAGGCGGCCAGATTGATGACCACCTCGACATCAATGGCATCCAGCACCTCGTCGACCTGGTAGATGTCCATGATCTCGATGTCGCGGTGGTACAGGGACACCACCTTCGCCTCCTCCAGCAGGTGCATCAGGTCGGTGCCGAGCTGGCCGTTGGCCCCAACGATGGCGATACGCATAGCGGTCCGTGTGCTCCTGAAGGTAAGATTACTTCCAGTACCAGGCATATTGGCTCAAGCGGCGGGCAAGGGACCGCGGGAGGGAACCGGCATGGCGGCCCAGGAAAAACCCCAGGAAACGCGCCCCCTCGTAAGGCAGCGCCAAGGGCAGCCAGCCCCAGTGTCCGTGCCGCGCCAGGTAGGCCAGCTCCCGGCCGAGGTACGCCAGCCCTCCGGCGACGACCTCCACTAGGGAGTCCTGGGTGATGTCCTGCAAGGAGGCCCCGCTGTCGAAATTCCGCCGGAAGACCGCGGTCAGGGTGTACCCGTGGGAGTGGCAGACCACTGAAGACGGTTGATAGACGACGCGATAGCCCGCTGCAATGGCGTCCCGCGCCCACTGCTGGTCCTCGCTCATGATCAGATGTTCAGCGAAGGGCAGGCGCAGCAGCAGGTCCCGCCGGATGGCCGAGCTCACGTTGGAGAAGAAGCCGTCCCGCACCCGCCAGCGCCCGTCAGAGCTCCCCCCGCCGTCCCGCACCTCCGGCCGCCCGTGGTAGGTGCTCGCCAGAAAGAACCGCTCCAGGGGGTGGGCGTTCCCCTTCGGGATCTGCCGGCTGTAGACACCGGCCACCAGGGGGTCCTGGAAGGGTCGCAACAAATCTGCCAGCCACAGCCCATCCGCGGGAATAGCGTCCTGGCTCAGGTAGACCAGGAATTGCCCCCGAGCGAGGGTTGCCCCGTAGTTGCGGGTCCGGCCGTGGCCAAAGTCCTCGGGACGGATCTGCACCAGCCGCACCGAGCGCTGGGCGGCCCGCTCCACCGTGCCATCCTGCGAGCCCGAATCAATGACGATGACTTCATAGGCGCCGTCGAGGCGCTGCTGGAAGCAACGATCCAGGGTCAGCTCGAACTCCGGCCCCCCGTTCTTGGTCGGAATGATGATGCTGGCGAG
>JACQHA010000418.1 GCA_016199255.1 Deinococcus sp. | reverse complement strand
GGCCGGGAAGCAGCGCTCACGTTTGCCACCGGGTTCATGACCAACCTGGGAACGATTGGCACACTGGTGGGGCGAGGCGAGGTGATTCTGTGCGACCGGGAGAACCACGCTTCAATCATCGATGCCTGCCGGCTTTCCTTTGGCACAGTCCGCAAGTTCCGGCACAATGACACGGCTGATCTGGAACGGCAGCTGGAAGCTACCGGGGACGTGGGCAAGTTCATTGTGGTGGATGGTGTGTTCAGCATGTCGGGGGACATTGTGGACCTGCCTGGGATGCTCTCTGTGGCCAAGCGGTACGGGGCGCGGGTCATGGTGGACGATGCCCACTCCTGCGGGGTACTGGGGGAGAACGGGCGGGGCACCGAAGAGCACCATCACCTTCAGGGGCAGACTGATCTGATTATGGGCACCTTCAGCAAGTCATTTGCCTCGGTGGGTGGCTTCATTGCCGGGCCCAAAGAGGTGGTGAGCTTTGTCAAGCACCAGTCCCGGCCTTTTATTTTCTCCGCCGCCGCCAGCCCTGCCATGGTGGCTTCGGCGCTGGCAGCGCTGGACATTATGGAGCGGGAGCCAGAGCACCGGGAGCGGCTGTGGCGCAATGTGCGGAAGGTTTCCACGGCGCTCCGGGAGCTGGGGTTCGACACCCAGGGGTCCAGGACGCCCATTATTCCCGTATTGATTGGCGATGACCTGGCGGCGCTTCATTTCTGGAAGCGCCTGTTCGAGCGCGGCATCTTCACCACCCCGGCGCTGAACCCGGCGGTGCCCGAGGGCCGGGCCATTATTCGCACCAGCTATACTGCTGCCCACAGCCCCGAGCAGCTGGACCGAGTCATCGAGGCCTTTGCCCTCACTGGCCGGGAGACCGGCGTCATTGCCTGAATGTCCCTTGAACTGGTGAGGAGCCGCACAGCGCTCCGCCGTTTTGTGCACCTGCCCTGGCAGATCTACCACCGTGACCCCTACTGGGTGTCCCCGCTGCTCAGGGAGCAGTTCTTCCTGTTGAGCCACCGCCACCCCTTCTACGCCCATGGCGATGCCCAGCTGTTTCTGGCCTGGCACCAGGGGCGGGTAGTGGGTCGCATTGCGGCTATTGTGAACCGGGCACATAACGACTTCCACCGAGACGCAGTAGGGTTTTTTGGCTTCTTCGAGTGTATCGATGATCTGGCCACCGCTCATGAGCTACTGGAGGCAGCGGCGGCCTGGCTCCGGGAGCGGGGTCTCGACGCCATGCGCGGCCCCGCCAGCTACTCGACGAATGACGTATGCGGCTTGCTCCTTGAAGGGTTTGATAGCTCCCCCTGCGTGCTCATGCCCTATAACCCGCCCTATTACCTGCGCCTGCTAGAGGGCGCCGGGCTAGTGAAGGCCAAGGACCTCTGGGCCTACACTATGCCGGCCACTGGCCTGCCCCGGGTAGCGCAGGACCTGGCCAGGCGGGCCAGGGAACGCTTTGGGGTGACGGTGCGGCCCATGAACCTGCAGCACCTGGACCAGGAGCTGGCGCTGGTGAAGCAGGTGTACAACCGCTCCTGGGAGGCGAACTGGGGTTTTGTGCCCATGACTGACGCCGAGATAGAGCTGATGGCCCGGGACCTGAGGCCAGTGCTCCGGAGGGATTTGGCGCTCCTGGCCGAAGCCGATGGGCAGCCAGTGGGATTTTCGGTGGCGATTCCTGATGTGAACCTGGCGCTGAAGCGAGCTGGGGGCCGGCTCCTTCCCTGGGGCGCCTTGTGGCTCATGTATCTCCTGCCACGTATCCGCACCGTGCGGTTACTGGCGCTAGGCGTCCTGCCCGAGTTCCGCCGCCGGGGCGTGGATGCGCTGCTCTATAGTGAGATGATGGCCGGGGGCCAGCGCCTGGGGGTGTCCCGAGGGGAACTGTCCTGGGTGCTGGAAGATAATGTGCAGATGACCCGGGCCCTTGAGCGCCTGGGAGGAGTAGTGTATAAGCGCTACCGGATGTTCGAGCGTTCGCTCTAGGCCTATGGCAATCATGGTTCTTGTGGCGCAGCAGCTGGTCAAGGAATACCGCAGCCGCTCTTTGGCCGTGCGGGCACTGAACGGGGTAGACCTGGCAGTGGCGCCGGGGGAATTCCTGGCGGTGATGGGGCCCAGTGGCTCCGGCAAGTCCACCCTGCTGCACCTTCTGGGGGGGCTGGACCAGCCCACCAGCGGTGCTGTAGTGGTGCGGGGGCAGTCGCTTTTTGACATGGACGACAACGCGCTTACTAGGTTCCGGCGCCGGGAGATTGGCTTTGTATTCCAGTTTTTTAACTTGCTGCCTACGTTGAGTGCTGAGGAAAACATCCTGCTGCCCGTGGCCATTGGCGGGGAAGTGAACGGGGAGGTGCGGCACCGGTTTCGCCAGCTAGTGAGGCTCTTGGGCCTCGGCGGGCGGCTGGGCCATCGGCC
>JACQHA010000417.1 GCA_016199255.1 Deinococcus sp. | reverse complement strand
ATGCTCTGCCACGAGTGGGGAGTGATGGACAAGCTGCTGTACGCTTCGGACTTCCCGGTGGCCACACCAGAGGAAACCATCAAGGGCCTGCTGGGAGTGAACGCCGTCCTGGGCGGGGTGCCCTTGCCCCAGGAGCCGGTGGACGCCCTGGAGAAGATTATCTATCGCGACCCCCTGCCCCTACTGGGCCTGGCATAGAAAGGTACCATGGCACTGAAGCTGCACAAGGCTAAAGAGATTCTGGAGCGCAACAAGCGGTTCATCCCCGGCGGGGTGGTATCGGTGAACCGCGCCGTAGAGCCCCCAATTGTGTTCGTCAAAGGGCGGGGTGGCCACGTGTGGGACGCTGACGGCAACCACTACATCGATTACCACGGGGCGTTCGGGCCTTTTATTCTGGGCCACAACGACCCGGAGGTGAACGCCAGCGTGGAAGCAGTGCTGCGCTCTGGCGTCACCTTGATGGGCTCTGGCACCAACCCCTGGGAAGGGGAGCTGGCGGAACTGATCTGCCGCGCCGTGCCCTCAGTGGAGCAAGTGCAGCTCACCAACTCTGGCTCCGAGGCCACCTATCATGCTCTGCGCCTGGCCAGGGCGCACACCAATCGGACAGACCTGATTGTCATCCAGGGCGGCTACAACGGCTGGCACAACGATGTGGCATTGAACGTCATGACCCCGCTCTCGGCCATTGGCCCCCGGGTGTCGCCGGGGGAGTACGCCCGCTGTCCCCTATCCGCCGGTATCCCTGACAGCGTGCTGCAGCATGTGTATGTGGTGAACTTCAACGACCTGGACTCGGTGCGCTACGTGGCGGCGCGCCACCCTATTGCCGCCATCATCCTGGAGCCAGTGCTGCAGAACATTGGAGTAGTGAAACCGGAACCCGGCTACCTGGCAGGGCTGCGGAAGCTGGCCGACGACTTTGGCTTCTTGCTCATCTTCGACGAAGTGAAAACCGGCTTCCGGCATGCCCTGGGCGGCTACCAGAGCATCTGTAACGTGCGCCCCGACCTGAGCGTCTTTGGCAAGGCCATTGCCAACGGCTACCCCATGGGCGCCATTGGCGGGCGGGCTGATCTTATGGCCTACTTCACCCACCCCGACCAGGCGAAAAGGGTGCTGATTGCCGGTACCTATAACGCCCACCCGGTGACGGTGGCGGCGGCCATCGCTACTCTGAAAAAGCTCATGGCCAATGGCAGCGAGGTGTTCCGGCATAACGAGCAGCTGGGCCAGCGCATGGAAGCTGGCCTGAACGAAATCTTCCGCGCCGCCAGCAGGCCGGCGGTGGTGTCTCGGCAGAGCTCGGCCTTCTGCGTGTACTTCATGGACCATGCGCCGCGCGACTGGCACGACTTGGCTAGCCACCACGACTTTGCCTTAGACAGCCGCTATCGCCTGGCGCTCATTGAGCGGGGGATCTATCACTTCCCCCTGGCTACCAAGCAAGGGAGCATCTGCTTCGCCCACACTGAAGCAGACATCGACCAGACCCTAGACATCACCAAAGAGGTGGTGCGGGCACTTTAGGGGGCTGACATGTCCCAGGCGTTTAAGCAGCTCGATTACACCTGCCAGGTACCACTGAAGGATGGGCTGGCGCGCATGGTCGCCAGGTGAAGCCATGAGCCGGAAAGCAACACTGCGCGCTGCGGTGCTGGGTATGGGCTTCATCGGGGAGCTGCACCGCCATGCTTTGGCCGATTGCCCCGGAGTGCAGGTGGTGGCAGTAAACGATTGCCGCCCCGAGGTGCTGGCCCACTATTCTGGCCTGGCTACCTATACCTCCTACCAAGAGCTTCTGAAAAGGGAAAAACCAGTGCTGGTGAGTGTCTGTCTCCCCACCTACCTCCATGCCGAGGCCACCATTGCTGCCCTGGACGCTGGCGCCAATGTGCTTTTGGAAAAGCCCATTGCCACCACCTTAAAGGACGCCGACGCCATTGTGCAGCGCTCAGCGCGCGGCCCTGGGCTGGTGATGGTGGGCATGACCCACCACTTCTATCCCGAAACGGTCCAGGCCCACCAGTGGATGAGCGAGGGTAGGATCGGCCGGCCCCTGCTCTGCCGGGACTATGCAGCGTTCAGCAACACCGGGCTCCCCGGGTGGTACGGCCAGCCGGAGCTAGCCGGCGGCGGCATTGTGATCACCAACGGCGTGCACCTGGTAGATCGGTTATGCTGGCTGTTGAACTCTTCAGTAGTGGAGGTGTCCGGTTGCGTGCTCCGAGTTGATCCAGCGTTCCAGGTGGAGGACAACGCCATAGGCCAGTTCCGCTTTGCCAACGGGGCTTTGGGGCAGGCACTGTTGAGCTGGCTGCCCCAGAACCCCAACACTGCTACCCTGGAGATCTATGGCACCCAGGGGCGGCTGGTAGTACACTCCTGGCAAGGAGCTAGTTTAGAACAAGCCGGCAAAACCATCGAGCAGGCGCGCTACTACCAGCCGGGGCTCTCCCTGGCCGAGGTGACATTGGTAGGGCTGCGCCCTGAGGTGCAGGCATTTGTAGATTGCGTGCGCCGGCACAGTACTCCACCTATCACTGCCCAGACCGCTCGGGACACGCTGGCAGTGCTACTGGCCTGGTACCAGGCAGCTAAAGAGCAGACCACGGTGCAGCTCAGGAGCAGGTGATTATGCGCAAAGGCATCTGGATCTACCCCTGGGACCTGATGGACGAGGGAATTGAAGCGGTGCTGGACAAGGTGCAGGCCATTGGCCTCAACACCGTCAACGTAGCCGCCGCCTACCACGCTGGCAAGTTCTTCCTGCCCCACAACCCCCGCCACAAGGTGTACTTCCCCGAGGACGGGGCGCTCTATTTCGCCCCCGACCTGAAGCGCTTTAAAGCTAGCGGCCTGGAGCCCCGGATCAGCCGGCTGGTGGCCGATGGTGATCCCCTGGCCCAGGTTACAAAAGCGGCGCAGCGCCGGGGGCTAGAGGCAGGGGCCTGGGTGGTGGCGCTGCACAACAGCTATATGGGAGAGCGCTATCCCAAGTACAGCGTGGAGAACCTGTTTGGCGACCGCTATGTCAATTCCCTCTGCCCCAGCCAGCCCAAGGTGCGCGCCTATGTCCTTGCCCTGGTGGGGGACCTGGGGAAGCGCTATGACCTGGCCTCTATCACAGTGGAGTCATCTAGCTTCCTGGCGTTCGACCACGGCTATCATCACGAGTTCTTCCTGACCGAGCTGGGCTTCACCCAGCGGCAGCTATTAGGGCTGTGCTTCTGCTCCCAGTGCCGGCGCCGGGCCAAAAAGGCGGGGATTGATGCCGATAGCCTGCGCCGGGCGCTCAAAGGTGACTTCAACGCCGAAGCCGAGGCCCGTGCCGCCAGCTCCATCCCTGCCGAGGACGACGTGTTCCAGTTCCTGGACCTGGTGCTGCGCCGCCCGGAGCTGGCGGAGTTCATCAGGCTGCGCTGCAGTATTGTCACGGAGTTCGTGGCAGAGCTGCGCCAAGCGGCAGGAAGGAACCTAGTCGTCACTGGCCCCATCTTCACCAAACCCACCGCCATGGGCTGGGTAGAGGGGCTGGACTTTGCCCAGCTAGCCAAGGTGGCGGACCACCTCATTGTCATCAGCTACTACCGCGACCAGGACCGGGTGGTGTCGGACTTCCGCTATGCCCTGAAGCTGGTGGGGGACCCGAAAAAACTAGAGGTGGCTATCAACGCCGGCCTGCCGGCCACAGTGACGCCCCAGGATATTGAGCAGAAGGTGCTGATGGCCAAGGAGTACCAGGTGTCCGGCATTGGGTTCTACAACTATGGCCACCTGCCCTTGCGCAACCTGGAATGGATCCGGCTGGCGCTGGAGCGTCACCAGCCCTAGGCTGGAGGAAGGAGGTGGGAAGGGACGCAGACTTGTGTAAATATGAACCACCTATCACCCCAAGGAGGCAAGCTGTGAGAAAACTGCTAATTACATTGGGAACCGCCATCGCCCTTCTGGTGCTGGGGAGCGGCCCCAGCTTCACCCAGGGGGGCAACACCTTGACAGTCGCCATCCAGGGCGACCTTGGCGACCTGGACCCCCACGTCAACCAGCTCATCCTGTTTAAGTGGATTCGTCTTAACGTCTACAATGCCCTGACCCGGTACGATGAAAACCTGCAGATTGTTCCGGACCTAGCTGAATCCTGGGAGACTTCTGACACCCAGCACTGGACGTTTACCCTGCGCAGCGGTGTGCTCTTTCACAACGGGCGTACCTTGACTGCCGACGACGTGCAGTCTTCACTGCAGCGCGCCGCAGCGTCCACCTCTTCGCTGGCCGCCAGGGTGCAGAATATTGAGAGTATTGAGGTCCTCAGCCCCACTCAGGTGCAGGTCAATCTGAAAACTCCCTCAGCGGCTTTCCTAGATGACATTGTTCCCATCACTATCGTGCCCCAAGAGGCAGCCGACACCCTGTCCACCAACCCTGTGGGCACCGGCCCCTTCCGCTTTGTCGAGGCCATCCCTAACGACCGGATCGTGCTGGAGCGCTACTCCGACTACTTCGAGCCCGGCGTCCCCCAGATCGACCGGCTGGTGCTGCGGGTGATTGT
>JACQHA010000414.1 GCA_016199255.1 Deinococcus sp. | reverse complement strand
CCAGGGACTTGGTGAGGGCAATGACGCCGCCCTTGCTGGCAGTGTAGCCGACTTGGGGCACGGTGCAGCCTACCAGGGCTACGAATGAGGCAATGTTGATTACCGAGCCGCCGCCGGAGCGTATCAGCTTGGGGATGCCGTATTTGCAGCACAGGTAGACCCCTTTGAGGTTCACGTCCATGACCCGGGTATAGGCGTCCAGGTCAGTGTTGACCACCGAGTTGTCGTCGTCGGGGAAGATGCCGGCGTTGTTGTAGAGCACGTCCAGCTTGCCGTAGGTCTTCACCGCCGTAGTAATAGAAGAGCGCACTGCTGGCTCGCTGGTGACGTCCATCGGCACTGCCAGCGCTGTGCCTCCCTGTGCTTGCACCTGCCGGACGGTCTCCTGGGCGGCAGCCAGGTTCAGGTCTGCGGCCACAATCTTCGCTCCTTCTTTGGCGAAGAGTAGGGCAGACACCCGTCCCATGCCGCTGCCAGCGCCGGTAATGAATACTACCTTGTTCTGCAGTCGCACCTTGACCTCCTTGGGGTGTGGGCGCCGGTGGGGGGTGCTCTCCGCTCACGGCCCAAACTCGCGCGCCTGCGGCGCGCTCAAACATGGGCCGTTCGCTTCAAACACCCCCCACCGGCGCCGGGTTCCTCCTAAACCATCTCCAGATAGCGCTCCCGTTCCCAGTCGCCCACAATGCGCTGGTACTGTGCTACTTCCCAGCGGCGGGTGGCGACGAAGTGCTCGACGAATTCAGCGCCAAAGTATTCCCTGGCTAGTTCGCTTTGGGCCAGGAGTTCGGTGGCCTCCTCCAGGGTGCTGGGCACCCGGGGCACGTTGCCCATGGGCAGATCGTAGGCGCTGCCTTTGGTTTCCTCAGGTGGTTCGATCTTATGCTCGATGCCGTGCAGGCCGCCGGCTAGGCAGGCGGCGAAGGCCAGGTAGGGGTTCAAATCAGCGCCGGGGATGCGGAACTCCAGGCGAGTGGCGCTCTCTCTGGGGGCAATAACCCGCACCCCGGCGGTGCGGTTTTCAAAGCCCCAGGTGGCGGTGGTGGGGGCCCAGGTGCCGGGAACGTAGCGCTTGTAGGAATTGATAGTAGGGGCAAACAGCGGGGCGAACTCCCGGATGGTGGCGAGTAACCCTCCCAGGTAGTGGCGCATGGTGGTGGACATGTGGTGGGGGGCGCGCCGATCAAAGAACACGTTGCGCCCGCCTTTCCGTAGGCTCTGGTGAGTGTGGCCGCTGGAGCCGTCCTGGTCGTGGTGCCACTTGGCCATGAAGCTGGCAGTGAGGCCCAGGCTGTTAGCAATTTCCTTCACTGTGGTCTTGAGTAATAATGTCCGGTCGGCCGCTTCCAGGGCTTCGGTGTAGCGGATGTTGATCTCGTACATCCCTGGGCCGTGTTCCCGGTTATAGCCTTCCACCGGCACACCGTGGGCGTTCAGGCTGTCGCGGATCTTGCCCAGCAGAAACTCGTCAGCCGACGCCCGGTGCAGGCTGTAGCAGTTGAATCCGGGGCCCAGGGGTACTAGGTCGTCGGCGAAGCGCTTCTGGCGCAGGCTGTACTGGTCCTCGCGGAACAGGCGCAGCTCCAGCTCGGCGGCGAACTGGGCGATGTAGCCGTGTTTGGCGGCCCGCTCCACCACCCGGCGCAGCACCTGCCTAGGGGCAATGTTCACTGGGTCGCCGTGCTCAGTGTAGTAGTCGCACAGCACCAGGGCGCAGCGCCCCTCCCAGGGCACCAGGCGGAAGGTGTTCAGGTCGGGCTTGGCGACAATATCAGGGAAGCCAGTGTGCCAGCCGGTGAACTTGATCCCGCCCATAATGGCTTCAGCAATGTCCCAGCCGAAGATCACGTCGCACTGGGCAGTGCCGTGGTCGAGAGTGGATTCGAGGAATTCGTCGGCCAGCACGCGCTTACCACGCAGTACCCCGTCCATGTCAGCAGCGCCTACCTTCACCACCGCAATATTGTGCTGTTCAATGAGCTTGGCCACTTGCTCGCGGTTCATCACCCCTCCTCGCCAGTGTTGTCGCTACAGGATATAGCAGGCGCTCCACTCACTCACAGCGGTTTGCGAAAAGGTTGATTACTCCTGGTAGGGGCGGACCTATGTGTCCGCCCTCGTCCTGGAGCTGGGGCAGCCACACAGGGCTGCCCCTACATAGGATCACCTTTTGCGAAACCCGCTATCAGAGCT
>JACQHA010000415.1 GCA_016199255.1 Deinococcus sp. | reverse complement strand
CGGCGCTGCCGGGCGCTCCAGTGCCGACCTGGCCGGCGTCTGGATCACGCTCACTTGCCCCAGGACCCCTGGCTCCGAGCGGTGCGCCACGTACAAGAGGCCGTCCGAGCCCACCTGGCTTAGGGCAAAGGGATAGACCCCCAGTTGTATCCCGCCCAGCACCATTAAATCATTCAGATCCACCACCCACAGCGCCTCGTTGATCCCATCAACTACATAGGCCTGCCGCCCGTCGGCAGACAGGCTGATGCCGGTGAGCCGGGTCAGCGCCGGCAGCACCAATTGGCCAACTACCTGACCGCTGGCCACGTCTACTACCGTCAGGCGCCGCGCCACCGCCTGCACGATGTACACCCGCTGCCCATCGGGGGCCAGGCTCAGGGAGTGGGGCTGGGCGCCAATCAGCACCTGCTGCACCACCTGGCGGCTGGCCAGGTCAATGATCTCTAGGCGCCCCGCCGCACTGCTGGTCACAAAGGCCCGGGTCCCGTCAGCAGAGAGCACCACTCGCAAGGGGATCTGCCCCAGCGACACCACGCCCAGGAGCGCTCCAGTGCTGGCGTCCAGGAGCAGCGCCTGGCCAGAGGTGTCGGGGAGTGAGCCCAGCACCACCAGGGTAGTGCCGTCTGGGGTCACCGCCAGGCTAGTGGCTCTAGACAGAGGCGTGGTGGCTAGCGTGGCACGCACCTGGTCAGTCACTGGGTCAACGACGCTGATAGTCCGAGCCAGGGCGTTGAGCACAAACACCCGGTTCCCACCGGGAGCCAGCGCGATAAACGTAGGCTGCTCCCCAACGGTAATGGTGGTGAGTACTGTCCCCAGGGAGGGAGGTGCCAGGGCACTTGGGAGGCTGAGGGCTGCTGACAGGGGCTGCAGCCCAGCCAAGGCTGGGGCGCTCACCCCCACCAGCAGCAAAGCCAGCAGCCACCAGCCGGCGCGCCGGCACAGGCGGCGCCGCCCTTTCAGGGGCGTCCTATATGACGCACCACGCCTTGCATACTCCGCATCCGGCATCACCAGGGGCAGCTCACCGTTCATTTCTCCCTCCTCCCAGAGGCACTGGCAGGAGCTTACCCCAGGGCCCATGAAACTCTCATGAAGCCCAAGATGAAAGCCCATCACCTCACCATTGGGAGCACCACCAGGCTAACCCTCGCTCTCGGCACCTCAAAATCAAACCTACCTCCCAGCCTGGCACTCCAGGCGGCAGCCTTCCTGTTCCGACCCTTTGGGATAGTAAGGACTATACCTCACCATTCTTACAGGCACATGACAAGGAGGTAGAGTTGGTTAAGAGGATTGGCAAGACCTTGACCTATGGCCTACCATGCAGCCATGGCCGCTGGCAGCAAAGAGCTCTTAATCAAGAATGGGGTGGTAATCACCCTTGATTCCCAGCTGGGGGTCATTGACCCTGGAGCAGTGCTGACCAGAAACGGCCTGGTAGCCCAGGTGGGGCCGAGCCAGCAGCTAGCGGCGGCGCACCAACAGGCACAGGTCACTGACGCCCGGGGCCGCATTGTACTGCCTGGCATGATCAATGTCCACGACCACCTGTATAGCGCCTTTGCCCGGGGCATGAGCCTGGTGGGAAGGCCGCCCCGCAACTTTCCGGAGATCTTAAAGAAGCTGTGGTGGCGGCTGGACAAGGTGCTGACTCTGGAAGACGTGTACACCAGCGCCCTGGTAGGGCTTATGGAATGCATCAAAGCCGGTACCACCACCATCATTGACCACCACGCCAGCCCGCATGCTGCCCAGGGCAGCCTGGCAGAGGTGGCGCGGGCCTTTAGGGAGACCGGGCTAAGAGGCGTGCTGTGCTACGAGGTGTCGGACCGGGACGGCCCAGAGATTGCCCGGGAAGGCATTAGTGAGAATGCCCAGTTCCTGGCCTCCTGCCGGGGCAACCCCATGCTGGCGGGACTGTTCGGCCTGCATGCCTCGTTCACTGTATCGGACCGTACCCTGGAGGCAGCCCGGGAGGCAAGCGGCGGCGCCGGCTTTCACATCCACCTGGCAGAGGATCTAGCTGACATCCGTCTCTCAGTGGACAAGTACCGCCGCCGGCCAGTGCGGCGCTTGCTGGACCTGGGCATCTTGGGGCCAAAAACCATTACCGCCCACGGCGTACACCTCTCCCCTGCCGAGCTAGACATGATTGGCGAGAGCGGCACAGTGATTACTCACCAGCCCCAGTCCAACATGAATAACGCCGTGGGCTATGCCCAGGTGCGGCGCATGCTGCAGGCAGGCGTGCTGGTGGGGATGGGCACCGACGGCATGACCCAGAGCCTGTTTGACGAGGCCAGGGTAGCGCCGCTGCTGATGCGCCACGAGGCCAAAGACCCGCGAGTAGGCTGGGCCGAGGTGCCGCGCCTACTACTGAACAACCGGGAGATTGCCGGGAAGTACTTCCCCACGCCTCTGGGCAGGCTTGCCCCTGGCGCTGCCGGGGACGTG
>JACQHA010000429.1 GCA_016199255.1 Deinococcus sp. | reverse complement strand
GTGCCCGGGCCGCTGGATTGCTGGCTGGTGACCAGAGGGATCAAGACGCTAGCGCTCAGGATGACGGCCCATTGCCGCAACGCCCAGCTCATTGCCGAATTTTTGAGCCAAGACCGGCGGGTGAAGCAAGTGTTCTACCCTGGGCTACCTACTGACCCGGGGCATGCCCTAGCCGAGCAGCAGATGTCTGGCTTTGGTGGCATGGTGTCGTTTATCCCGTCGGGAGGCGAGGCAGCAGCCCGCCGGCTGGTGGCAGCCACCAAGCTCTTTGCCCTGGCAGAGAGCTTAGGCGGCGTGGAAAGCCTGATTGAGCTGCCCGCTGCCATGACCCACGCCAGCACTGCCGGCAGCTCGCTCGAGGTGAGCCCCGCACTGGTGCGGCTGTCGGTGGGTATTGAGCACCCAGATGACCTGATTGCCGACTTGGACCAGGCTCTATCAGCCTGAGCTACTACCGGTGATTTGTACCCCTTTCTTGGGGCGGTTCACGAATTTAGGCACTACCGACAGGCAACGTGGCGGTAGTCTAACACACCTTCGATTGACGCTCACTGCAGCCAATGTGAACGATCTGTGCGCCAGGTGGACTGACGGGCGCAGCAACCGCGTCTCGACGCGGCTCTCCTCGCAGACCACGAGGTAGTTCATGGTGTCCCTCCTCAGTTTTGGTGTGGGTGTAGTTTCGGTGTAGCAAATCCTGGAGGGGGTGTCTATCCTTGTGCATACCAGCACAGAGACGGTCCCTCGGTTGGTAAGCCATCTGGCGGTGGTGGGTAGGGCCTCAACGCGGAGATAATTTCACAACATCTTGCCCTTCGCATGGTGCATCGTCGAGGCGTCGCCCCACAGAAAGCCGAGCATCACCTCCTCTACCTGAGCCAAGGGGCTCTGCGAGCGTCCCGCGCTGTGCAGGTCAGGACGTCACCGGATTGGGGAAGGGAGAAAGGGCCATGAAAAAAAGCACGGACATACTGGTGCACCGTAGTAGGGCTGCTTTTGGCTGGCTGGCTCCAGCCAGACATCTAGCCCATCGAGGCTCACCTGCCCACGGGCGCCGTCTGTTGGTATTGGTCATGCTTGCCCTGGGCGGACTCGCGTATAGCCAACCCGCGCCGGTTTCCGCCCCGCTCATCCACCCCACCGACCTGGTGTACCTGGGGGCCTTCCGCCTGCCGGATGGTGCCGAACGCCCCCTGACGTTCGAGTATGGCGGCAACGCCCTGACCTTCAATCCCCACGGCGACCCTTCCGGCCTGGGTGATGGCTTTCCGGGGTCGCTGTTCATCACCGGCCATGACCGGCTGCCCTACGGGGAGCTGCCCGACGGCAGCCAGGTGGCCGAAGTCCGTATCCCGGTGCCGGTGGTGTCTGCCAATGTGGCCACCCTCAACCAAGCGGCGTTCCTCCAGGAGTTCCACAATGTGGCAGCGGGATTGTTCACCGAACTCGAAGAGATCCCCCGCCTTGGCCTGTTGTATCTCGATACCCCGGCTACTGGCCCGAAACTTCACCTGGCGTGGGGGCAGCACCTGCAGCCCGAGCCGCCGGTGGCCTCCCATGCTTGGTTCAGCCTGGACCTGTCCCACCCGGCGGTGCAGGGCCCCTGGTTCATTGGCCAGCAATCGCCTTATAGCGTGAACGGCTATCTGTTCGAGATCCCGGCCGCTTGGGCCGATGCATACGCCCAGGGCCGCTACGTGGGCACCGGAAGGTTTCGGGATGGCGGCTGGTCGGGCATGGGGCCGGCGCTCTTGGCCTACCGCCCCTGGACCGATGAAAACGGTACGCTGGCCGCGCCGGGGACGCACCTGGAAGAGACGGTGCTGTTGCTGTACGAAAGCTCGCAGAACACCGAGACCATCGAGCGCTGCCTGCGCGGCTACCAGCATCCCGACGAGTGGGAAGGCGGGGCGTGGCTCACCACCGCTTCGGGGAAATCGGCCGTGCTGTTCGCGGGCACGAAGAGCACCGGGGCCAAATACTGGTACGGCTATGTGCACCCGGCCGGGCCGGCCTCCCCCTGCGTCGATGCCGCGTTGGTGGGCCAATTTCCGGTCTGCCGCCTGGCCGACGGCGCGCCCTGCCCGCCCGAGGATTTGATCGAATGCCCGGGCCACAACGATTATCGGGGTTGGTGGAGCACGCAGTTTGCCGCCCAGTTTCTCCTTTATGACCCGGCAGACCTGGCGCGGGTGGCCCGTGGAGCAATGGCCCCCTGGGAGCCGCAGCCGTACGCGGTCCTGGAGATCGACGAGGACCTGTTCCTCAACCCGGCCGGGGTGGAAGCGGACCTGTTGGGCACGGGGGTGCAGCGCCGCTACCGGCTCGGTGAGGTGGCCTACGATCGGGCCAGCGGCCTGCTGTATGTGCTGGAGCTGTTCGCCGACGGGGCCAAACCGGTGGTGCACGTGTGGCGGATTAGGAGCTGAAGGAGGAGGTTGACATGCGCCACACACCACTTGTAGCCCTCATTGGTGTTCTGGGCACCCTGCTCACCGCCTGTCCTACACCACCAGTCAGTCCCTGTGCCACCCCCACCATTGTCGGTACCGACGGCAATGACATCCTGACCGGGACAGATGGCAATGACATCATCGCTGGGCTGGGCGGCATTGACACGATCAATGGCGCAGGCGGCGATGACCTTATCTGTGGCGGGCCGGGCACCGATTTTATCATTGGCGGCGCCGGCGACGACCTGCTCTTTGGCGAGGCCGGTGCGGACTTCCTGCTGGACTTTTTTGGCAATGATACCTTGATCGGCGGCCCGGGAGCCGATCAGCTCATGGATTTTCGGGGTAATAACACTCTGGCCGGTGGCGACGGCCCTGACGTCCTCCGCGGCGGGTCTGACAACGACACCCTGCTCGGTGGCCCGGGCCATGATGTGCTTGTTGGCAACCCTGGCGACGACCTGCTCGATGGCGGCCCGGGGTTTGACCAGCTCTTCGGCAGCTCTGGGAATGACATCCTCAATGGCGGAGCGGACAATGACTTGCTGGATGGTGGCTCTGGAGGAAGTGAGAACGACCAGTTAGACGGTGGCCCCGGCACGGACAACTGCCAGAATGGCACCACCACCACCAACTGTGAACCCCCCGGGGCGACCTGCCTCGGCGTACCAGCCACCATCGTTGGCACCCCGGGCAGCGAGACGATCAACGGCACCCCCAGTAACGACGTCATGGCTGGCCTGGGGGGCAACGACACCCTCAATGGCCTGGGCGGCGATGACCTGCTCTGCGGGCTCGACGGTGCCGATATTCTCAACGGGGGAGAGGGGCACGACGTCCTCTTTGGCGACGCTGGGAGCGACGAGCTCAATGGTGGGAACGGCGATGACAGCCTCGACGGCGGTTCGGACGACGATAGGCTCAATGGGGGGGAGGGCGATGACGTCATCGACGGGACCTTCGGTAATGACATCGTCCACGCCGGTCCCGGAGACGACCGTCTAGATGAGAGTTTTGGCAACGACATAATCTTCGGCGAGGCCGGCGATGACCGCATCTTTACCAGCTTCGGCGATGATCAGGTCGACGGTGGTGAAGGTAACGACGTCATCTTTGAGTTCGTCGGCAACAACACCCTGGCCGGTGGTCCGGGGGACGATACCATCGAGGGGGGCGGCGACATC
>JACQHA010000005.1 GCA_016199255.1 Deinococcus sp. | reverse complement strand
TCCCTGCCCAGGCCCAAACCCTCTTGACCTTCCTCTTGCTGGCACTGGGCGCAGGGATTGGGTTGCTGCTAGCGCCATGAGCAGCAGCACTAATTCGCCCGAGCCTCAGTCTTCGGCCGACCCTCTTGCTCCCTGGCAAACGCCCGGAGGATGTCGGTGGTGGTAATAATGCCCACCAGTTTGCCCTTGTCCACCACCGGCAAGCAGCCAATTTTCTGGTCGGCCATGAGCCGCGCTGCCTCAGAAGCCGGGGCATCGGGCTTAGTGGTGATCACCAGCTTGGACATCTCCTCTTCCACAGTGAGGGAATCCAAGATCATTTCCTCATCGCCCCGGTTGTACGGGCAATACTGGCGATGTCCCGCTGACTCCTCAGAGTGGCAGGCATCGGTGAACGAGAAAACGCCCACCAACTCCCCCTTCTCCAGCACCGGCAAGTGCCTAAATCCCCGCAGGCGCAGGATGGCTGTCGCCTTGGAGACCGGGGTTTCACGGGTGACGGTCACCACCTCGCGCTGCATGAGATCCCGCACGATCAGCATATTTGCTCCCTCCCGTCGCCCCCGCGCCCTGCAGGTCGTCTGGGGCAAAATCCAGAGCAGCCCAAGTGGGCTGGTTACTGGGACAGTACACTGCCCCGGCCTGCCTCAGAAGCGCCAAATAGCTAATTCCCACCTGCGTAGTTCGCCTAGCAGCATCCCGTGCACCACAGGGACAAAGCAGCAGCCAGGGGCACAGAACCCGTCCCCGCCAGCACTAGCAGCTCAGGGCTTCAAAGAGCGAGGCGGGACTTCAGTCCCTAAGACCTGCACGGCCATTGGTAGGTGGCGCCGCCAATCGGGGGTGTGGCGGCTTGGCGGGCCTAGCCCACCCACTGCTGCGGCGCTGGGCCGCGGTTGGGCCCAGCCTAACTCGGCGTCTCTATGTTGATGCTGATAAGCTCGCTCCGGACGTTGCCTTCGAGGGTGAGAACCTGGCCGACGCCTGAGCAGTAGAACTTGTACTCGATGACGCTTGGATCGAGAGGGGTGAAGTCCTCGGTCTTCAGGCAGTTGGTGAACGAGCCGTAGGGAACCGTGACGGACTCGGTCAGGCTGACCACTGCTGCCATGTCTTCGGCCACACCCACGTAGTACTCTTGACGGTACCTATCGCCTACCTGCGGATTGGCTTCCATGATGATGCCAGGCTTGGCACCATCCACCCCCGCTTCCCAAGACCCCTCGGTGCTGACTAGTACGCCGTCCTCATAGTTCCTGGCACTCTCCCCGAAATACCAGACGTTGCCGTCGCGATCCTGGGCGTACCAGTCGAGCGTGTCTTCAACCAGCTCTCCGTCCAAGGTCACGGTGTCGCGAACCACGGTACAGGTCACACCAAGGATATCCTTGGTTTCGGGTGTGACGAAGACCTCCACCCGTTCAGTGCCCTCAGGGGTGATGGCCTCGTAAACGAAAGTGGTTCCAGGCGTGAGCGGAAAGAACGGGTTGTCCACGGTGCGGACAAAGTTCGCTGGGTCGATGAGTGGATTGTACCCTTGGTCCTGGGCGAAGACCCCACCCAGCATCACGCTCCCCATGAGGGAGGCTACAGCCAGGGCGCCAGTGACCTTCATGCTGTTGCGATGCATCGTATCTCTCTCCTTATGACAGCCGTGCTACCCAGGACTCCAGAAGACTAGACCGTTATCCATGGACATGGGCTTCTGTCTCCAGATACTCTCAATACTCTCACCTCTGGTGGCAGCGGAAGCAGTCGGACACGACGTCGAATGCCACGACATTGTTGGGCGAAACTGTGGCGCCATCGTGGCAAGTGGCGCAGGAGACGCTCTCTGCTCCCGCATGGGGGAAGGGCATGCTCGGTGTGAGTGTCTCAGTGAAGCGCCGGGGATAGCCCAGCGCCGAGGCTCCGCCGTGGCAGCTGCCGCAGCTGTAGCCGGCCTGGATCAGGTGTGGGTTATGATCAAACGTCACTGGCCCGGGACCGCGGGTCTGGAAAGTATTGGCCATGCCTGCATGGCACAGGCCACAGGTATCCAGCTGCGCCAGGTCCACCGGGAACGCCACCCGGCCAGTGGTGGGCGAGGCCACAGGGTCATCCAGGCGGTGGCAGGCGCCACAGGCCCGCCCAGCCACAATGTCCCGGAACATGAAGTTGAGCTGCTCGGCAGTACTCTTGCGGAAGGGGAAGAGGCTAGGGTGGCAATTATTGCAGCTAAAGCCTAGCTGGGTAACGTGCACCAGATGGCTGAAGATCACGATTCCTATGTCACTCTCCAGGGTGCTGGGGAAGACAATATACCCCCCACCCACAGCATTGGCCGCCGCTCCCTGTGGCTGCTGCTGCGCCCAGGCCAGTGCCAGAACGCCCGATAGCAGAACTGCTGCGATGACGATGCGCATTGCCCACCACCTTCCTCGGGCCTCCCTGGCCCTTGTTAGTCTAGAGTAACCTAGCCAAAGGGCGCTATAGGTGTCCTGGCTGATGCCAGGGGACCACGGTCCTGCTACAATAACCCGTCAAGTGAGGAGGAAGCTGCCATTGAAGCGGGGCTATTGGCGCTGGGGGATACTCCTCCTAGGTCTGGCAGCCGGGGCCTGGGTGCTGGTTAGCAGCCTGGCCCCGCCGCCCCAGATC
>JACQHA010000428.1 GCA_016199255.1 Deinococcus sp. | reverse complement strand
TGCCGGTGCGCGGCCAGCGTACCCGCACCAATGCCCGGACCCGCAAGGGACCGAAGAAGACTGTAGGGGTCAGGAAGGGGGTGGTGGCGAAGCCATGAAAGCCAAGCGGGTCAAGCGTAACTTTGCCCACGGCATTGCCTATATCCAGGCTACCTTCAATAACACCATCATCACCGTGGCCGACCCAGAGGGGAACCCCCTGGCCTGGTCGTCGGGGGGCACAGTGGGCTATAAGGGGTCGAAAAAGGGCACACCATACGCCGCCCAGCTGGCGGCGACCGAAGCCGCCAAAAAGGCCCAGAGCTTTGGCATGACCAGCTTGGACGTGGTGGTGCGCGGGGCAGGCAGTGGCCGGGAGTCGGCCATTCGCAGCCTCCAGGCCTCGGGCATGGAGATCCGCTCCATTCGGGATGCCACGCCGGTGCCGCATAACGGCTGCCGGCCTAAGAAGCGGCGGAGAATGTAGGGAGGTTGTGTGGCGAGATATACTGGCCCAGTCTGCAAATTATGCCGGCGCGAAGGTGTGAAGCTCTACTTGAAGGGGGACCGCTGCTTCAGCGCCAAGTGCGCCATTGAGAACCGGGCCCACCCGCCGGGGATGCACGGCCAGAAGCGCTCCAAGCGCCTGTCCGACTATGGGGTGCGGCTCAGGGAGAAGCAGAAGCTCCGGCGCATCTATAGCCTGGGGGAGGGCCCGTTCCGCAAGCTCTTTGCTGAGGCGGCCAAGCGCAAGGGGGTCACCGGCGCTACCTTCCTGGTGCTATTGGAGCAGCGGCTGGACTCAGTAGTGCTGCGGCTGGGGCTGGCCAACTCCCGGGCCCAGGCCCGGCAGCTGATTGGCCACGGACACTACACCGTCAACGGAAAGCGGGTCACGATCCCATCGTACCGGGTGCGGCCGGGAGACGAGATCACGGTGGCCAAGGGCTCAGAGAAGCTGGTAGTGATCCAGCAGGCGGTGGCGGCGGCGCGCCGGCGCAAGGGGGTTCCCTGGTTGGAGTTTAACCCCGATGCGCTGAAGGGCCGTTTTGTGCGCACCCCGAGCCGGGACGATCTGGTGCTGCCGGTGAACGAGCAGCTGATTGTGGAGTACTACTCGCGCTAATGAAAGAGCTACAGACGCGCATTACCAGCCAGGTGGAGGGGAACTATGGCGAGTTCGTCATTGAGCCCCTGCATCGCGGTTTTGGCCAGACCCTAGGCAACCCGCTGCGCCGCGTCCTGCTCTCCTCCATCCCGGGCACGGCGGTAACCTCGGTCACGATTGAAGACGTGTTGCACGAGTTCTCCACCATTGACGGGGTGGTGGAGGACGTGGTGAAGATCATCTTCGCCCTGAAGGAGGTGGTGGTCAGGTTCCACACTCCCGAGCCCAAGGTGCTGAAGCTGAGCGCCAGTAAGCCGGGGGAAGTGACTGCGGCGGACTTCGACGTGCCCTCCACGGCGGAGGTCATCAATCCCGAGCTGCATATTGCCACCCTGGAGCCGGGGGGGAAGCTGAAGATGGAGGTGCGGGTAGAGCAGGGCTACGGCTACGTGCCGGCGGCTGAGCTGCCCAACCGCGACCTGCGCATTAACGCTATCCCAGTAGATGCCATCTTCACCCCAGTGCGGCGGGTCAACTATTTGGTAGAGGACACCAGGGTGGGCCGCGACACCGACTTTGACAAGCTGACTCTGCAGATCTGGACTAACGGCGCCGTGTCGCCCCAGGACGCTTTGAACCAGGCGGTGGTGGTGCTCCAGGGGCAGCTGGCGATTTTCAGCGGTAGCACCGCTATGCAGGGGGCAAAAAAGAGCGAGGAGGAGCTCCTGCCCATTGAGGAGCTGGGGCTGGCTACCAGGGTACACAAGACTCTGGTGGAAAATGGCATTCGTACCATTGACCAGCTGGTGGGCAAGGGCCGCAGCGGCCTGCGGGGCCTCTCTGGCGTAGGCCCCGCAGCCCTGGAGGAGATCGAGGAGCGGCTGGCCACATTCGGGCTGCAGCTCAAGGACTGAGGGTATTATGCGACACCGAAAGAGCGGGCGGAAGCTAAACCGCATGTCCAGCCACCGCGTGGCGCTGGCCAGGGCCCAGGCCACGGCCCTACTGCGCTACGAGAAGATCCAGACCACGCTGCCCAAGGCCAAGGAGCTGCGCAGCTTCGTGGAGAAACTTATTACTCACGCCGTCGAAGCCAACCGGGAAGGGGTCAAGGGCACTGCTAGAGCGCTGCACAAGCGCCGGCTGGTGGCCCAGGAGATCCACGAC
>JACQHA010000438.1 GCA_016199255.1 Deinococcus sp. | reverse complement strand
TCGGAGCCTGTGGTGGAGTCAGCGTGCTGGATGATAGGGGGACGTCCCAGGACAAGTCCGATGACACCTGGACCACCTTTCACGTGGGCAACTGCAATCAAGGTATGGCTATTGATCGAAGCGGGCGCAAGTGGATCGCCACTGGCTGGTCGGGTGTGATGGTGCTCGACGATAGGGGCACGCCCTTTGATCAGAGCGATGACGTCTGGACGACTTACACGATTCATGAAGGCTTAGTGGACAACCGGGCTCAAGCCATCGCCGTTAGCCCACTGGGGACTGTCTGGGTTGGCACCGATGGCGGGCTCAGCGAATTCAATCCCTCACCAAGACAGGCGCAGGGTTTGTAGGTTCCCAAGGCCATGCCGTGTCGCCGTCCTTCTTCTCACCATCGGCGCTACAGAGGAGGTCAATATGAAAATTTCTCGATGGATCATATTCGGTTTTACTCTCTCGGCCTTTTCTAGGCTTCTTGTAACGGGCGGTTGGGCCGACGTGGCCAACGAAGAGCCCAGCAGCCAGCTCAATCACGCCGCCCAGAATATTGATCCCACTCTCCCAGAGAAAGTGGTGAAGCTGATCTTCATTCACCACTCCACCGGGGAGAACTGGCTGGCGGACGAAAACGGCGGTCTTGGCATTGCCCTACGCGACAACAACTACTTCGTCAGCGACACGAACTATGGCTGGGGACCCGATAGCATCGGTGATACCACCGACATCGGCCATTGGTGGAATTGGTTTGGTGGCCCCAACAGCAGCACCTACACGAACGCGCTCTATGCTGAAAGCAACCAGAATTCGAGTTACTCTCGCCTGGAGACGGATCCTGGCGGCGAGAACCAGATCATTATGTTCAAGTCCTGCTTCCCGAACTCATACCTGGCGGGGAACCCCAATGACCTGCCCACCACAGGCGATAACCCCCTGCGCGGCCAGGATGCCTGGTCGGAGTACATGACCGTCGCCAACGCCAAGGGCATCTACAACAACATCCTGACCTACTTTGCCACCCGCCAGGATAAGCTGCTCATTGTCATCACCGCGCCGCCGCAGGTGAGCAACGACACCGATGCGACCCACGCGGCCAACGCCCGCGCCTTCAACGACTGGTTGGTCAATGATTGGCTGGACAACTATTCCCAGAGTAATGTTGCTGTCTTCGACTTCTACAATGTTCTGACCTCGAACGGGGGCAGCGTCCACAGCAATGACCTGGGCAGGGCAACCGGCAATCACCACCGCTGGTGGAACGGCGCTATTCAGCACATCCAGACCGTGAACAATAACTTCTCTGCCTATGGCAGCGATCCTTCGGATAGCCATCCCACAGCAGCAGGCAACCAGAAAGCTACCGGCGAGTTTGTCAAATTGCTCAATGTCTACTACAACCGCTGGCAGAGCAGCCAGGCCAACACAGGCGTCCAACTCTACGCCGGAAGCAACAACGGCGGATTCGCCTCGGCCCAACCATGATGGGAGCCGCCACGTTTGATTTCGCGGCCCTTAGAGAGAAACTCCTCGCCGGTGGCCTGACCCCAGGTAGGGGCACCCCCCCGTGGGTGCCCGGTGTTGGGCCATCCCTGATCAGGGCGGCCACGGGGGGCCGCCCCTACCCCTGCGTTTCATCCCGCGCGGGTGGGTCGGGACCCATGAAGCTTTCGCGCTTCAGCCCTCAGCCAGCAACCGATAGATCGCCGCCGCGGCGCCGTCCTCTTCAATGGTGCCGGTGACCCGGGTGGCGCAGGCCAAAAGCGCTGGCGCGCTATTGCCCATGGCGATTCCCAGCCCGGCCCACTGGATCATTTCCAGGTCATTGAGCCCATCGCCAATGGCCACGGTGCGAGCCTGGGGCACACCCAGGTAGTCGGCCAAGTAGGCCAGGGCCCGGCCCTTGTCAGCGCCATCGGCCCACAGTTCCAGAAAGCCCGGTGAAGAACGCAGCCAGCGCTCCTCACCTTGCGCCGCCAGCGCCAGCTCCAGCCGGTCCAAGACCTCGGCTTCGGCCTCCACCCCGACTTTGCGCACTGGTGCCTCAAGGGCCTCGGCCAGGGGACGTACTCTCACCCCCAGCAAGGCAAAGTATTCCCGGACCGGGTCTGGTAGCTGGTCCACATAGACGCCATCGTCCTGGTGGATGTGGGGGGCAGCGCCCACTGCCAGGGCTTGACTAATGGCCCGGCGGCAACGCTGGGCCGACACTGCTCCCTTATAGAGAAACCGGCCATCGGGGTAACACACCACTCCCCCTTGATAGATGCCTATGGGGATTTGCACCGCCAGCTCTTTGGCCCAG
>JACQHA010000437.1 GCA_016199255.1 Deinococcus sp. | reverse complement strand
GGGGCGCACCGGCAGCTGGACGCTACCGTCATCCCCCGTGCCGTCTTCACCAACCCGGAGGTGGGCGCCGTGGGGCTCAGTGAACCCGAGGCAGTCGCCGCTGGATACCGCTGCCGTTGCCGGGTGCTGGACCTAGCTGTCGTACCAAAGGCCGCGGCGATCCGGGACACCCGGGGAGTGGTGAAGATGATCGCCGATGGCCGGACTCAGCGCATCCTGGGGGTACAGCTCGTCATGCCCCGGGGAGCGGACATCATCCATGAGGCCACACTTGCCGTGCGCGGCCAGCTCACGCTCCAGGACCTGATTGACACCCTCCACGTGTATCCCACGTTGTCAGAGGCCCTGCGGATGGTGGCCCAGTCCTTCACCCGGGATGTGCGCCAGCTGAGTTGTTGTGCCGAGTAGAGAGAGCTCGCGGAGGGTCACGTGTACGGCAAGAATATCTATCTCAGCCAGGAGACGGTCAAAGCCCTGCAGGATCGGCTCAGTCGCATTGAGGGGCATGTTCGTGGAGTGAGCCGCATGCTGGGGGAACACCAGGTGCAGGTTGTGTCGAGACGTTCAGATCTCAATACCGAGAAGGAGCAGAGCGATGAAGGTGTTCACGTTGGTGGCGATTGCAGTAGGTCTCGTGCTCGGCCTCTCTCTGGGCCAGCAGGTGGCAGTGGCCCAGGGCGGGCAGGTCATCGAGGTGAAGATGATCGGCGATAGCGTCGGCTTCCGGTTCGAGCCAGCCGGCATTGTGGTGCAGCCCGGCGACACCATCCGCTGGGTGCTCGAGAGCGGCCCGCCCCATACCGCCACTGCCTACGCCGGCGACCTGCCTGCGGTTGGGGATCCGCGGCGCATCCCCGATGGCGCCCCGGGCTTCGACAGCGGCTTGCTGGTGAACCTCGGTGACGCGTTTGAGTACGCCATTCCTGCCGATGCACCGCTGGGTACCTATGACTACTACTGCCTGCCTCACATCCTGCTGGGCATGAAAGGCACCGTCATCGTCGGCCAGCCTGGTGGCCCCGGCAGCGAGATCAATGAGGAGGAGCCAACTAGAAGCCGTCAAGGAATTCAAGGAGGCAGGGGATGAGGTCCAGCTCATCTTCGATGGCGCCGGTACGCAGTGGGTCAGCGAGCTCTCCCAGCCAGAGCACAAGGCGAGTGCCCTCTTTGCTGCGGTGCAGGACAAGATCTCGGGAGTGTGCGCCTTCTGCGCCACCGCCTTCGGAGTGAAGGAGAGTACTCAGGCCTGCCAGGTGCCACTCCTATCTGAGTACGATGGACACCCGAGCTTCAGAAAGCTGCTGGCTGCTGGTTACCAGGTTATTACCTTCTAATGGGGCACCGTGACTACGGAGGACCTACCACAAACCCCCACGCCATGGCCTAACTGCTGGCTGCCTGCTGTCTAAGACACGCGCCCTTGGCCAGGGCGCGAATGGTATAGATCAGCTCCTCGACATCGACGTCCTTGAGCAGGTAGCCTCATGCAGGGTCAGACGGCCCCAGCCCTTGAGAGCACCAAACGCTTACTCATTGTGTCCCTCCTCTTAGGCCTGACAGCAGGTTGTGAAAAAAGTGATTCTACCGTAAGCTAGAGGGCATGGCCTACTCGATGGACTTACGCCAGCGGATTGTGGCGGCCGTGGTGGAGGACGGCCAGCGGCACGCGGAGGTAGCGCAACGCTTCCAGGTGGGGATAGCCACGGTGCGCCGGTACCTCCGGCGGGCCCAGGAGGGCCGCTTAGCGGCGGAGCCACCGCCGGGCCGCCCACCCCACATCACGCCCGCGCAGTACCCAGCCCTCGCGGCCCAGGTAGCGGCGCACAACGATGCCTCCTTGCACGAGCACGGTGCGCGCTGGGCGGAGCAGCACGGGATCGCGGTCAGTGTGTCCGCGCTGTGCCGGACCCTGCAGCGCGCCAGGATCACGCGAAAAAAAAGTCGCTCCGCGCCACCGAACCAGACCCGGTGGCCCGGGCGCAGTGGCAGGCGGCGGTAGCCTCGCTGGATCCTCACGCCTTGGTGTTTGTGGACGAGTCCGGCACCCCCACCGCGATGACCCGCACTCCCGCGCGGGCCCCGCAAGGCGCACGAGCCGGTGGTCAAGTGCCACGCAACCGAGGGAAGCATCTCAGCCTGATGGCTGGCCTGTCGAGCCAGGGGATCCAGGCCGAGTGGGTGCTGGAAGGCGCGGTGGACGGCGATGCCTTCGTGGTCTGGCTCGAGCCGGTCCTCTTGCCCAGTCTCCAGCCGGGGCAGCTGGTGGTGCTGGACAACGTGGGCGCACATCACCGCGCCGAGGTGCCACCCTGGCTCGAACGCCACCACTGTCGCCTGCGGTATCTCCCCAGCTATGCTCCGGACTTCAACCCCATCGAGCACGCCTTTAGCAAGATCAAAGCGGTGCTCAAACGCCTGGCCGCCCGCACCAAGGCCACGCTCACCCACGCCATCGCTCAAGCCATTCGCACCATCACCCCCACCGATATCCAGGGCTGGTTCCAGCCTTGCGGCTACCACCTGAGCTATCAATAATTGTGCAAATCGCTGTGAGCCTAGCCGTGGTCTGCTGCCGGGACTAGTGCCAGATGGGGCGATCTGCTAGGCCATATGGCAGGGGATGGGGTGCCAGCTTGGCGGAGGTAAGACCGGGGCCTGGCGGTCATGGCCAGGCCCCTCCCCGAAGGAGGCCACCCGCGCTCTAGGCGCCAGGGATGTTGGCCACCGGGATGAACCCGTCCACTACCCGCCGCGACAGCCAGAAGGCTTGGTTGGAAAGGAACATGTCCCAGAAGGTGGTGAACCTGGCGTCAGTCACGGTCCAGGTGCAGGTGCTCAGGTCATAGGTGACCTGGCTAGCCAGCACGGGCGCCCGGCCGTAGGGGCCACCAGCCTGCGCTGGCGCCACTAGCGCCGGATGCTGCACGCCCAGACTGCTAGCCAACTGCATACCAGACACCAGGATGCTGTTCTCGAAGAAATCAGCCAGGCGGCTCTGGGCCAGCTCCGCCACCGAGGGAGGCCCAAAGATGCGCAGGGCGTTCAACCCAGCCAGCACTAGCCCGACCTCCAGCGGGGTATAGGTGTAGCTGGCGGCACCCACAGTGGTGGCATACACCCGGGCGGTGCTGTCCCAGCGGGCCTCGAGTTCCAGGAAGTGCGTACTCGCAGCGTCCAGCAGGCTGGCTCGGCCGGTGACACGGGATGCCTCCACGAGGCCATAGAGCGCTGCTCCTAGCTCGGCAGTCTCTGCGGGCTGCGCTGCCGCCAGGACATCACCCAGTGGCTCGATGGCGCCCAGCGCCTCCTGCCGCCGCTCGGCGTCAGCGGTGACAGCGGCATACTGGCCATAGGCCTCCACCGCCAGGGCACTGTCTACGGTGGAAGTGGGGGGCAGGGTCCGGGAGGCGGCGAAGGCCCGGTCGGCCAGCGTCCGGAACCGCTCAGCGGCCACCGGGTCACCATAGCGAGCATAGCGGCTGTCGGCCAGAATGCCCGCCAGGTCAGTGAGCAGCCAGAGCCCCGCCACCTGGTCGAGCGCCGTCGGGGCCAGTCGATTGCCGTCACGATCCCGGCCGGCAAAGAGCCCGTCATGGCCCAGGAGCTGCTCGACCAGCAGGTTGGCCTCAGCTTTAGCCTGCTCGATCAGCACGAACCCGGTGAAGCTATCGCCAGGCAGCGCATAGTCGTCGATGCTGAACCGCTTGGCCCACTCGACCTCTTTGATGCCGGTGAAGGCGTTGGCCGGTACCAGCAGGGCGCGGTCGAAGGTGGCCGGGTCCCAGCGCTGGGTGGCGGCGTCGGCGTCAGCCGGTACCTGGACGAAGCTGGGGTCCCCACCAGCGTACACCGCGGCGGTCAGGAAGAGATTGGCCGGTAGCGTCGCCGGGTCGAAGTTGGTCTGGGCAGCGAACTGTGCCATGGCCTCTCTGGGCAGCGGCAGCGCTGTCCCCAGCCCGGACTTGGCGGTAAGGCTCCCCAGGCTGGCCCGGGAGATGAAATACCCCATGACCTCGGCCACGGGAATGCCGAACTGCGGCGACCGCCGCGCCGC
>JACQHA010000410.1 GCA_016199255.1 Deinococcus sp. | reverse complement strand
GGGGCGGTTCGCGAACCGCCCCTACACACGTTAAAACACGTCGATATCCACCTCGTTGCTGGGCTGCAGCGGGTCGGTGGTGTCGGTGATGCGCAAGAGGATCGGGCCAGTGGCAGCAGGACTGATGATTACCTCCACCACATACACCCCATCGTTGGCGTAGGCGTCCTGCACTACCCCCATGCCCACTCCATCATCGACGGCCCAGCCATTATTACCTACAGTCGCCGACCCCTCCACCACATCCACCCTGATCTGGTGCCCAGCCAGGGGGTCGCCAAACTCGTCGTTGGCGTAGATCTCAATGGCCACGCTCTCCCCCAGCCCGGAGATCCCCGGGAAGGCGAAGACCGTGAGAATCGTAGGCGCCCCCACATCCACATCGGCCAGGGCTGCCGGCAGGCCAGCGGCGCTGGTGTCAGTGATCTCCAAAGTGGTCACGGTCCCACCGGCGCCAGCGCGGTAGACACCAGTGGCAATCTTGTCCCCTGCCACCAGGTCGCCATTTTCCCCACTGTTCGCCGGCCGGAACACAACCTCCCCGCTGCCTTCGGCAATTTCCAGGTTGTAGCGCAGGTTGTCGGGGACAATGTCGTTGAGGTTGAACACGTCCACTGTCGCCAGCGAGGTAGCATCGCCTGGCAGGAACGGCGGGAAGACTATGGCAATGGGCTCCAGCACCGGATCCACAGTGACCACATCGTCTGAGGCAATGGTCGGCCCATTGGGGCTTTCCACCCGGGCCCGGATCAAGGTATCAGTCACCTCGGCCACGCTGGCCGCCAGGTAGCCTGCCCTATACACCCCGGTGCTGCCGCCAATGGCCAGATTGGGCAGCTCCATCATTTCCTGGCTGGTGGCACCCACGCCCTCCAGTACCGCCACTTCTGGCGCCAGGCCATCTACTGGGTTGCCGTCAGAGTTAGCCACCACCGCCAGCAGCAGGCTGGGTGGGCTGCTGGAGCTGGCGTCGTAGATATCATCGGTGAACGCCAAGAGCAGCATGTCGCTGGCCACGCCGCCGGTAACCCCGGTGGAGGACAAGCTCAGCACCTCTACCGCCGCCTGGGGATTGCCTGGCGAGGAGAGGTTGGTAACCAAGATGGTGGCAATATCCTCGGCCCGGCTGGCTATATAGGTGGCATAGTACACCCCGGTGCCCTCGCCAGTGGGCGAGAGGATCTCGCGCATGTCGGTCATAGTGCCTGGGCCCAGTGCCACTTCAGCAATCAGGTCCCGCGGCCCCAGGCCCCGCACCAGGTCCCCCTCGTTATCCCGCACTGCCACTACGACCGTGGCCGTGTTGGCCAAGGTGATCTCGGTGGAGCCAGGCCCCTGGAAAGTTGGCAGGCGCTGCACAGTCTCCGGGAAGACAAATACCTCCAGATCAGTGGCTTCCTTGAGCTCGATTTCCACAATCTCGCTTAAGAGCACATCAGCGTCCACCACCGTCACTTCAATCACCACAATGCCTGGCGCTGTGCCTGCCTGGTACACGGCGGCGTAGCGGCCGCCACCCTGGGCGATACCCAGCTCCCGGGCAGCAATCAGCTGGCCAGTGCCCTCAACAATGTTGAAGTTCACCTGCGCCCCGTCCACCGGCCGGCCGTCCACGTCCTGCAAATACCCGATCACCGTCGCCTGCTCCTGCCCAGTGGCCGAGAGTACTTCATCGTCCACAAACACGCTGAGCACATCGGGGCTGCGCAGGTCGATGACCACCTCGGCAGCCGGCAGGAAATCCTCGTTGGTGCTGGTCCACACCGCCTCAATCACCACCGGCTGGCTGGTGGTGCCGGCCTGGTAACGGGCCACGTAGCGCCCGTCTCCCAGCGATAGACCTTGGACCACGTATTCCTCAGGTCCAGCGCTCAGCGCCGCGCCAGCCAAGGCTCCCAGGCGGTCAGCAGACACATCCCGCCCCAGCTCCGCCTCGGCCAGGCTGCCGGTGCCCTGCACAATGGCGAACCGCACTGTCTCGCGGGGCATAGGATTCCCATCGGCATCAGCCAGGTAGGCCATGATGGTCGCCTGGCTGTGCCCATCAGCCGACAAGGAGAAGCTGCTAGCGCCCACTTCAAAATCCACTACCGAGATCGACTCCCCACCGGTGAACGTGCCTCTAAAGCCGCCCCGGCGAGTACCCAGCTGGCCACCAGTGAAGCCAGAGGTGCGGCGGGAGCGGCCCCGCCCCAAGGCCCGGCCAGTGAAGATCCCCAGGTCGCTGGTGGTCCGGCCTACCCGCCCAGTCCGAGTAGTGGCTCGCCCTCGGCTCAGGCGGCTGCGCCCCGCAGTAGTGAGCTGGCTGGCGCTGCTGCGCCGCCGGCCGCTGGCGGTGACCCCCGGCGTCCGCTGGGAGCGAGCACCTAGGGCACTGCGCGTGCCACTGCGCCGGCTGGCGGCGCTGCCCGCTGGCCCGGTGGTCACCCGCTGTGAGGTGGTGCGCTCGGGGCGCCGGGTGGTGCCGGCCTGCGCCCGGGGACGACTCGCCACCCGCTCCTGCGCCGGAGCTGTCGTGCCCTGATCCTGCTGTGCCACGCCCCCGACTACTAACGCCAAGGCTAAGACGCTTGGCGCCATCACCTGCCACTTGCCCATAAGCCCTCCCTTGGTGCTAGCACTCGCCGCTGCATACAATACCTGGTCAGGCCCTTTGTTGGGTAGCTAGGTGAGCTCTAGCCCCACCCCGTTCCGCCGCCCCACCCACACCAGTAGCTCCCGCACCTCCTGCCAGGGTCGGTGCACAAACACCTGCACCTGGGTGGACCCGGGACTTTGCAGCGCTAGTGCCGGGCAAAGTGCCACCTGCGCCAGCAACCGAGCGGGGTCATCGAAGCCTAAGCGGCCCACGTCGGGGCCAGAGCGGAACAGAGTGCGCCAGCGCTCCACCGTCCCCGGCGGGGGGTCGCACAGGAAGAGCCACTGCCCGCTGCCAGCGCGCCAGTAGGCCATGAGCGCCTCCGCCAGAAGTTCCCGGCCTGGCTGGAAGAAGACCCAGTCCCAGGCCGGGTCGCGGGAGAGCCGGGGCTTCAGGTTCCCCTCTAGGTCAAACGGCTCTTCCTCCAGCGCAGAGAAGGCAAAAAGGCCCAGGAGCCGCCCCTGGCGGGCGTAGGCCGGGAACACGCTGGGCGCTAGGCCCCGGCTTTCCAGAAACGCCTCCAGCTCCGCCTGGTCCAGTCCATTGAGCCGCGCCACCAGCACCTCGCGCCGCGCCAAGCCAAAGCAGAGGTCTGAGAGGAACCCCGCCTCCGCTTCATAAATCCGGCGCTTGAAGCCGGACACGGTGGCCTGCGTAAGCGGGCTGGTGCTGCCCTCAGGCGGGTCCAGCCTGAATAGCTGGCAGGGCAGCACTACTTCAACGAACTCATCTTCCCCACTCACTAGCGCTCCCGCTGGTAGACCAGCTGGCCCCCCACCAGGGTATAGTCCACCGTAAGGCTCTCCAGTTCCCCTGGCGGCACCTCTACTGGGTCGCGGGAGAGCACCACCAGGTCCGCCAGTTTGCCTTCAGTGATGGTCCCCCGCTCCTGCTCCGCCAGGGTGGCGTAGGCTGCTCCCAGGGTATAAGCCTGCAGCACTTCCGGCACCGTGATTCGCTCCTGGGGATACCAGGGACGGCCCTGGGGCCGCTGCCTGGTCACTGCCGCTAATAGGCCGCGCAGCGGGCTAAAGTCTTCTACGGGGCAGTCGGAGCCAAAGGCCAGGGTGGTGCCAGCATCCAGCAGGCTCCGGAAGGCATAGGCATAGCGGGCTCGTTCTCCCCAGTAGCGCTCCGCCAGGTCCATGTCACCTAGCACATGGATAGGCTGCATGCTGGCAATCACCCCGAGCTGCGCCAAGCGGGGCACATCCTGGGGAGAAAGCAGCTGAGCGTGCTCGATGCGCATACGCAACCCTTGGGGTGCCCACAGGGGGCGGGTCTCGGCCAAGATATCCAGCACCTGGCGGTTGGCCCGGTCGCCAATGGCATGGATGGCGCACGCCAGGCCGCCCTGGCTGGCCCGGACCACCAGCTCCTGCAGCGCTTGGGGGCTGGTGACCTCCACCCCCTGGTTCCCCGGCAAGCTTTCGAAGTCGGCCAGCATGTGGGCGGTCTGCGACCCCAGCGAGCCATCGGCGTAGATCTTCACTGCCCCCAGGCGCAGGGTCTCATCGCCCAGCCCGCTCTGCACCCCGAGCGCCAGCGCCGCCTCAAGCTGCTGGCTGGGCAGCGTGCACCAGACCCGCAAAAGGAGTCCTCCCCGGCGCTTCAGTTCCTGCAAGGCGCTGAAGCCCTCAGGCAACTCAATGGCGCCAATGGCGGTAATGCCAGCGGCGTGCAGGTGGCCGATGGCCTCACCCAGCTCACCCACCAGCTCCTGAACCGGTGGTGGCCCCACTGCCTTGGCTGCCAGCTCAGCGGCGTTCTCCAATAGCACCCCGGTGGGCTCGCCCCGGGCATCGCGTACCACCCGTCCCCCTGCTGGGTCTGGGGTGTGGGCCGCAATCCCTGCCAGCTCTAGCCCCCTGGTATTCAGCCAAGCAGCATGGCGGTCTTTGGCGATGAAGTACACCGGGTGCTCTGGCGCCACCTGGTCCAGAGCGCTGCGCCCTGGATACTCACCCCACAGGTTGGCGTCGTAACCGTCTCCCCGCACCCACTGGCCTTTGGGTGTGGCCTGTACCCGCCGGGCAAGCAAGCGCTGCGCTTCGGCCAAAGAGCCCACCCCAGCCAGGGGCACGGTGCGCAGCGCGGTGCCATACCAGCTCAGGTGCAGATGGGCATCGCAAAAGCCCGGCAGCAGGCAGCGCTGGCGCAGATCTAGGATCTCGGTGCGGCGTCCGATGAAGCGGCGCACTAGCTGCTCGCTGCCCAGCGCTACAATCCGCCCCCCCTGCACCGCCACTGCTTTGGCCAGGGGCCGGGCGGGGTGCATGGTGCGCACCCCGCCGCCCACAATCACCAGCTCAGCGTTCACATCTGCGCTGGCGCCACAATGCCCAGGAGATCCAGGGCCTCAGCCAGCACCTGCCTGGCGCGGTTCACTAGCCCTAGGCGCAGCTCCCGCACGCCCGGCTCGGCGTCCAGCACCCGGTACTGATGGTAGTAGGTGTTGAACGCCGTAGCCAGCTCCAGGGCATACTCCGCCACCCGGTTGGGGGCATAGCTGCTGGCGGCAGCGTCAATGATGTCGCGCAGCTTGAGCAGCACCTTGGCCAGCTCCACCTCGCCGGGACCAGCGTACTTCAGGTCTGCGCTGGCGATGCCTCCTGCCTTGCGCAAGATAGCGCAGGCGCGAGCATGGGCGTATTGCACGTAGGGCGCCGCATCGCCGTCAAAGTTCAGCACATCCTCCCAGCGGAAGGTGATCTTAGAAGTGGTCTTGGGCTTCACCATCGCGAAGCGCACTGCCCCCACCCCCACCCACTCTGCCACCTGGTCAGCGCCAACAAGCGCAGGGTTCTTTTCGCCAATAATGCGCTGGCTGAGGGCCACGGCCTGGTCCAAGAGCTCATCAGCTGCCACAGTGCGCCCCTTGCGGCCACTCATGGAGCCCTCGGGCAGATCCACCACCTCGTAGGCCAGGTGGTGGAAGCCCTGGCTCTCAGCTTCGTAACCTAGCACCGCCAGCGCCACCTTCACAATCTCCTGGGGGAAGGACTGGCGCACGTCAATCACGTTCACCAGCGCATCAGGCTTGCGCCGCTCATACTGGAGGTCCCCCCGGATATGGGTGGTGTACACCGGGCACCCGTTAGGCTGCACCGCAAAAAGGGCGTAGTGCATGTTCCCCGCCAGGCGGTACTTCCAGAGGTGCATGGCAATGTCTTTAGCGGTATAGGTGGCCACGCCGTTGGACTTGATCAGCACCTTGTCGGGCTCTTCCAAATTGGGCACAAACTGCCCCATGTGCAGGATCAGGCAGTTCTGGAACTTGCCGCCTGCAGGCTGCTCCACATAAGGCGAGCGGCGCAGCCGCTCCATGGCCTCCTGGAACAGACCAGAGGCCACAATATCTGACTCCCACACCAAGAGATCGTAGAAGATCCCCAGCCGCCAGGCAGTGTGCAGGTGGCTCTGCACCAGCCGCTCTACCTGGGGGCGCATGACGCCCGACTCCACCCGGTGCAGCATCTCCTCCACCCCGCGCTGCACCTGGGGGTCGCTGGCTGCCAGTTTCTCCTGGATGCGCACGTAGAACTGCCCCACCCAGTGGTCGTATTTCGGTGAGCCGTCATGTTGGGGCTGAAAGTACTCCAGGGCAAAGAGCGCCTCGGCCGCCTGCCGGCCGGTATCGTCAATATAGTTCTGCACCTCAACGGTATGCCCCCGGGCACGCAGGATACGGCTCATGGTGTCGCCCAGCACCGCATTGCGCAGGTGCCCCACGTGCCACTCTTTGTTAGGGTTCACGGCGGTGTGCTCCACAGTAACTAAGTGCCCCGTGGCCGGCCAGGGCTGGGCTTCCAGCGCCCAGCGCACGAGCGCCGCCGGCTCCACCTGGAAATTCACATAAGGACCTGCCACTACCACTTTCTGGAAGCCCTCGGGCAGCTTGAGGGCCCCCACCAGTTCCCTGGCCAGCTCTGCGGGGTTGCGGCGGTACTTCTTCGCCAGAGTAAACGCCAGCGGCGTGGCGAAATCCCCCAGGCCGCTAGGGGCATCCTGCACCACCACCTCCCCCTCCAGGCCCAGCTTCACCAGGGCGTGTGATAACTGTTCTTTGAGACTCTGCCGGAGATCCACGCCACCTCCCGCGCTAGTATAAGTGGTCCTGTCAGGCTCGTGTCAGGCACCGGCCTCTAAGGTGCAACCGGGCAGCGTGCCCGCGCTTGAGCACTGGTGCCGCCCGGGATTACGATGGGGCCATGGAGAAGCCGATAGCGGTCAACCGCCGCGCCCGCTTCGAGTATCACCTGGTGGAGACCATCGAAGCCGGGCTGGTCCTGACTGGCACCGAGGTGAAATCCTTACGGGCCGGGGGAGCCGATTTGAACGAGGCTTACGCCCACTTCACTCATAACCAGCTTTTCCTGGAGGATCTCTACATCGCTCCCTACGACCAGGGCAACCGGGCCAACCACCAGCCCCGGCGGCGCCGGAAGCTCTTGTTACACCGCAGCCAGCTGACCCGGCTCCGCACTGAATTGGAGCGCCGGGGCTACACCTTAGTGCCGCTGCGCGCCTATTTCAAAGGCGGCTGGGCCAAAGTAGAGCTGGCACTGGCCAAGGGCAAGAAGCTCTTTGACAAGCGCGCGGCCGAGCGCAAGAAAGAGGCCGAGCGCGACATGTCGGCCTTCCGGAGGTAAGCCATGTCCAAAGTGCTTTTCTGGCTCCTGCTCGGCATAATCACCATAGCTCTGGCGCAGAGCCAGGAGACCGACATTAAGGTGATTGTGAATTACCTGGGCGCCCCCAGGCTGTTTAGCCAGGTGCTCTCCTTTTCCGATTTGGTGTATGTGCCGGCGCGGGAGCTGATTGAAGTGCTGGGCGCTACCGTAGTCGATGAGGACCCGGCCGCTGGCAGCATTATCTTGCGCAGCGGCGGCAGCGTGCTGTTTATGCAGGTAGACGTGCCCGAGATCCTGGTCAATGGCCAGCCGGTGCCGTCACCGGCCCTCAAGCGGGAACGAGGCGTGCTGTGGGCGCCGGTGGCGGCTTTGGCCCAG
>JACQHA010000413.1 GCA_016199255.1 Deinococcus sp. | reverse complement strand
CTTACTGCCCAACTGGACCTGGTAGTTTCCTTCCCGGGACACCTCCTCTCATTCGTGCTGGAGCGGCAGTAGAAGGCCCAGGCGCCCCAGAGGGCGCCCGGGGGGCCAGATCCCAGAGTGGCCAGAGGTTAGCTAGAGCCAGTCAGCGTTAGTAGCGCCAAGGTGTCCACTCCGTCGGGTACCTCCAGATGAATCATGCGGCCCCCCTGGGAGATGCTGAAGGCTACATCGCTCTCGATACCGTCTGGTGCAGAGAGATGTGCTCTAGTGACTGTCACGTCATCCGCTACCCGTAGATCCAGGCCGAAGGCGCTGGCTGGTACAGCGGCAATGTTCACTATAACCAGGGCGTAGCCACCTGCGGTGCGGCGCAAGCTAAGCTGCATGGTGGGCGGCGCAGTAGTGGTGAGCAGAGCAGTATTGGCGGCAGCTACCAGGGAAGCGTCTACCTGGTCGAAATGCTGCTGGGGCACATCGGCCAGGGCATTCTCGGAACGGTCATTGAGCCATTCGTCGTACCAGCCGGTGTCACCAACTACCAGCAGCTGGCCAGAAAAAGTTTGCAGAGCTTCGGCGGTAGCCTCGCTCATGGCCTGCACTTCTGGCAGGATCAGCACCGCGTAACGCCCGAAGGCAGCGGTATCGGTGTCGATCACCACATCAAAAGGCACATGCGCCCGGTAGAGCAAGTTGGCTACGGTGCGGTAGGCGGCGAAGTGGGTGGCGTCTTCCACTTCGTACAAGTTGCCGGAGCCGCTGTCCAGCAAGTCGCGGTTGCGGGGGCTGAACACCAGCCCCACCTGGGCGGCACTCTGGCTCTGGTAGAGGTCAGCTTCGTGGGCGGCGATCCAGCCGAAGAGCTGGGTCCGGAAAGCTTCGCCCACGGTCTCGGCCATGCCTGGCCCCTGGGTCTCGTAGAAATTCGCCCCCTCTGCCAGGACCAGGCCGGCCAGCTGGGCGCTGTCACGGGGCTGGTAGCCGTAGGTGAGGATCCAGCTGGGCTTACCCCGGTCGGCGGCGCGGGCGAAGGCGATCATGGTCCGGAAAGCCAGCCACTGGTCCAAGGTCGCTTCGTTCATCCCAGTCCGGCCTTCATCCACCCGGTCGGCGATAGTGCTCACTTCGTGGCCGGTGGATATATCGGCGTAAGGCAGGTAGCTAGCCGGGTCATTGGCGTACTGGGTGGCGCCGCTAGAATCCACGTTCCAGTTCTCTTCGAAGAACACCAGGCTGGGGTTGACGGCCCGGGCCGCGTCCTTGAACGCCACCAGGTAGTCGATCACCTGGGAGTAGCGCCAGATCACCCAGCGCTGCCAGGTGGGGTTGTCCCAGTCTTCCTCGCTGGGCAGGCTCAGCCCAGTAGCTGCCTGGAAGGCGGTCACACTGCACGGGTCGGTGGAAGCCCACAAGTCCTCGTGGTTGCCAATGCCGTGTTGCAGATAAGCCGTGTCCACCCACAGGCCATCCACGCCGGTGGCAGCTACGTCACGTACCCGGTTCAGGCTGAACGGGAGGTAACTGCTGCAAGGCGAGACCCATAAGTCCCACTCGCCTTCATCCAGCCAGTGCTCCTGGTCGCTGCTGATGTCGTTGAACAAAATGGGCTCGCCATCCAGCGAGATTTGCGGCCAGTCTGGGTGCTCAGGGCCGGGGTTCCGCTCCGGGTACGAGGTCAGTTCCAGGCCGGTCTGGTATATCACCACCTTGAGGCCGCGGGCGTGAGCCTTCTGCACCATAGCTGCCACCAGGTCGCGGACAGCATAGAACTCCGCGTCGTCCACCCAGCCGCTATAGGACCAACCCCAGGGGCTGTCAGCCAGGACCACGCTCACGTTTTGCGCCGCCAGTGCGTCCAGTCGCGCGTCAATGTCCTCATCGCTGTCTTCGAGTACAAAGAAAGCCCCGGCGATCCGGGCGGTGTGGGCCCATTCTGGCCAGCGGAAGGTAGCTCCCGGAGAACCAGCCAGTTGCGCTGCGCCTATGGCCGGGTACAGCAGCAGGCAGATCACCAAAATGACTAGGCTAAGCCGTTTGTGAAGGCACATGGTCTGAGCCTCCTTCCTTTCCCCAAGGCCCCCTGAAAGACGGCGCTGCAACGATGCGCCCTGGTGAAGCGATAGATGCCAATTGTATACCCCATTGGGCCTGCGCTTACCACCGCCTTATGGCTTATTTGTGCCGCTGTACACAACCGTCCTCAGTGCGACCCCTCCCAGGGAGCCTGGTACCGTCCCGCTCCTTCTCCGCCACCTGGCTGAGGACTCTGGGTAGCAAGGCAGGCTATGCTGCCGCCAGGGGTCGTATTCTGTCTGCCGCTCCATATCTTTGCGAGCTGCTGGCGCCTGGGGATAAGCGCCCCTCGCCGCACCGCCTGGGGCAGCTCAAGGAGGTCGGTATGCGCCGGATGCCACTGTTGATACCACTCAGTATGCTGCTGGCTGTCTTGCTGGCAGCCTGTCCAGCTCCTGGACCAAGCCTCACTTTCACTGGGATCTATATGGCCACCATTGGGCCGAATACTATTACCGTCGTCCTTACCCAGACCGGGGCGAATGTGACTGGCACGTTCAACGCCACTGGACCCCCGCCGGCTGCTGGAACTATTGATGCCATTGTGACAGCGCCAGGCGTGGCGCAGGGTGGACTGCTTATACTACCGCCACCAGCGGTGCCTATCCATCTCTTCCTGACCGTCACTAATCTCGATCTGGTATTGCAGGTCGATGCTGGGGAGGCTGCAGTCCTGGAGCGGCAGTAGGAGGTGGACCGAGGCAACAGTCGCCGGCCCAGCTGCACTAGACCCGGCTGCAGCGTTCATTGGCGCTGTGGCGCTAGGGTTCGTTGCTGCCGCACACGCCAGTTCAGGTAGCAGTTGACCAGCCCTTCCCCCAGGGCCCAGCATAAGCGCAGTGCCCAGCGGTGGCGGAATGGTCCATAGGCCAGCCGCGCCAGGTGGGTTCTTAAGATGAGCTCCCGGCCCAGTGGGCTGTGGAGTAGGTGCTGCCGGTAACCTCGGAAACTGAAATCGTCGTGGACGAAGGCGGTAGTGAGTTCCTGGGCGGCGATGCCGCCGTACCTCAAGGCATAGGAGATGCCCTCGCCGAAGAGAGGATCCACGCCGGCGGCGTCGCCCACCAATAGCACCCTGGGGGCAGCGAAGCTGGCACTTGGGTCGAACCAGCGCTCGGGATGCCCCATAAGGGAATAGTTGCCCAGCTCACATCCCCGGGCCTGTAGTGCCTTGTCGAGTGCCTGCCGCAGGTTGCCGCGGATCTGGGCATGCACCCGGCTATCGAAAATGCCCCGGTTCATGTAGACCTGGCCGTTGAGCAGGCTGGGGAAGTCCCACACATACCCCTGGATGCCCTGGGAAACACAGTTCAAGTCAAAAACTGCCAGGTGATCGGTGAAGGCTGGGGTGGTGGCTGGATCCTCGGGGGTGAGGATTTCTATGAGGCGGGAAAGACGGTGGGGTGGCTGGTTGAAGCCAAGTTTTTGCCGCACAGTACTGTTGGCGCCATCGGCGGCCACAACGGCCCTGGCGCGCAGTGTTCCCTGATTGGTTTCCAGTTTGATGGCACCGTTGTGACGACGCACCCCAGTAACGGCTACACCGGCTTTAATCTGTAGCCCTCGCTGCTGGGCAGCATCGGCCAGGACGGCATCGAATTCCTCCCGCCGCACCACGCGCAGCAGGTTAGGGGAGTGCACCGTGAAGGAGCGGCCAGCATACTGGAAACGGACAGCGTGGATGGGGATGGAGGGTACGTCAATGTGTAGCCCCAGCCGGGCCAGGTAGGCATCGGCCGCTCTGGTGACGCCGCCGCCGCAGAGCTTCACCCGGGGATAGGTTTCACGCTCCAGAACAAGCGTGCGCTCCAGCAGCCGGCGCTGGGCCAGCCGCTCCAGGCTCAAGGCGGTGGACAGGCCAGCAGGCCCACCGCCCACAATGACAAGGTCGTACTGGTCCACTAGAGGTGATTGTATACCTCTTTCTTGTAGGCGGCGATCTCCTGGGCAAGCTCTGGAGGGATGGTGACGGTGCGCCCCTGTCTGGTCTTGGTGTGCGCTGCGGGAATCGCAATGAAGCGCTCAGTAAGTTTGAGGTCTTCCACTCGTACCCGGGTTAACTCGCCAACTCGCATGCCGGTGCGGTAGAGCGTGTTGAGCACCAGGTGATCGCGGTAGTCCGTGGCCGCGTTGAGGAGTTTCTGGACCTCCTCAACACTGAGGTATTTTATGGAATCTTGCCAGGCTTGTTTATGCGGTTTTTTGGCTCGTTTTGAGGGCCGAGTTTCGTTTTCTCTGGTTGGGCGCTTTCTGGGCATGGGCGGATATGAAAAAATGGGCCTTTCTGCCCACTAGGGTAGGGGATGAGTTGCGTTTTAGGGAGAAAACGTTCTTTAAGGTCTCGCTACCATGGCACGCCGGTGCGGTGGGAGGAGATG
>JACQHA010000412.1 GCA_016199255.1 Deinococcus sp. | reverse complement strand
TGGCCCTGGCCCAGGAGCTGCTCTCCCAGCAGAAAGACGGCCGGATTAAGCTCTACGTCACCTATCAGGCCCTGAACTTTCGCAAGGCCCACCGAGAGCTTTTTCTAGAGGGAGATTACATCCCGCTTAGAGTCTGGGGGGAGAGAAAGGAGCACATCTGCGCCTTTGCCAGGCGTAGAGGAGAGGCCTGGGTTTTGGTGGTAGCCCCCCGTTTGCTCACCCAACTGGTGGAGGTGGGCCAGCCACCGCTGGGCCCAGGGGTGTGGGGCGACACAACACTACTTATGCCCAAAGAAGCACCCCAGCACTGGCGGAGCGTGCTGACGGGAGAGACGCTGCAAGCCTCGCCTTACTCTCAGCAGCTGGCCTTGCCAGTGAGCAGCATGCTGAACCACTTCCCAGTTGCCCTGTTCACGGGAAACTAAGAGAAGACACAACCATCCTGGCCAGCAGCGCCCTGCCAGTCTCACAGTGGTTTTCAAAATAGGACCAGCTAGGCTGGCACACCAAAGACACCGAGTTTAACCAGGATGCAAGCGAGGTGGCTCGTCCCCACCGCCCTAAGCAGGGCAATATGAGCGGGCAGCGCATCCAGAATCGGTAGCGGCAGAGCGGTAGCACTCATCTGGATTTGCCCCCCCTACAAGCAGCCGGGGAGATGTCGCAAAGGTCGTTGAAGTGAACGGCGGTCGTGGCTCCCGGCATGCTCGACTCCCCCCAAGTCTTGTCTCGCTGCCCGCCCATGGGTTCAGGCTAAATCTGGAAGCTATAAGCGCTCATCGGCCAAATGACGGGGAAGGAATCAGCCAAAAGGCTAAGGCCACTACCGACCATCAGTACGGCAGCTTCCTGAGTAGCTGGTCTACACCGCACCAAACATCACATTACCTCAGCCGCAGCTCAGCGCGGGGCCTTGACATCCACCTGCTGGCACATGTCCAGTACTGGGCAGGTAGAGCAGCGCGGCAGGCTACCGGTGCAGATATGCTTCCCGAATGGGACCAGCAGCTGGTTAATCTCCACCCAGTAAGGCCGGGGCAGCTTGGCCTCCAGGGCAGTCATGGTCTGCTCCGGTGTCCTGGCCCGGACATAGCCCCAGCGGTTGGTGACCCGGTGGACGTGGATATCGACCCCGACTCGCGGCTGGTTGCAGGCGATGCCCAGCACCAAGTTGGTACACTTGGGGCCGACACCCTTGAAGGAAAGTAGGACCTCTGGGTCACAGGACAGGACGCCGGCGTATTCAGCCACCACCCGGCGGGCGATCTCGTGGATCTGGCGCGCTTTGGCCTCGTGGAAAGTACAGGCCCTGATTTGTTCAGCAATCTGCTCAGACGTGAGCTGGCTCATCTCGGCTGGGGTGCGGGCCAGGGCAAACAGCCGGTGCGCTGTGGGCAGCATGACCTCATCGTAGGTGCGAATGGAGATAATGCAGGCCACGAGCTGCTCAAACGGCGAGCTGAACCCATCTTCGGCCAGTGCAAAGAGCGCCGCCTTAGGAAAGGGGCGAACCGCCTCTCGGACGCGCTGGATCGCCAGGTCAATATCGAAGGGGTTCTTAGCTGTGGACGTTTCCAAGTCAGATCCTCAACTACCCGTTGCCCCGCCCGTTCCCGGCACACTTCCCAGCCAAGGAGTATAGCCGAGCGGGGCCAGTTTAGAGTGGTGCACTAACCAGGGCCGTGTCTAATCAGCCGGATTTGGTATAACATACCGCGGACTGCAGGCCGGAGCCTGCAGCAATGAGAGACATGACTAGCCCTCCCCTATTGCTGCTCACGATGGCTGCTGCCCTGCTAGCTGCTGCCGCGCTGCTGAGCCTGGTGCCAGGGCGCTGGCAGGCACTGGTGAGAGCCAGCCGCTGGAGCCTTACCCTAGGCGCTCTGGCCAGCGCGGTCGCCGGGGCCTGGCTGATCCAGGCTGGCCAGGTGATCCGCTGGAGTATCTCGGGGACGCTCCCAGGCATTACCTGGTCGCTGCAGCTGGACCCGCTGGCCGGTTTCTTCCTGCTAGTGATTAGCTTGCCCACTGTGGCGGCCAGCGTCTACGCCGGCGGGTACTTTACCGGGACCGCCCATGCCGCCGAAGGCCGCTCCTTTGTATCCCTCACCGCCCTATTCGTGCTGTCACTATTGGGCGTGGTGCTAGCCAATGACGTGTACAGCTTCTTCTTCGCCTGGGAACTCATGGCCCTGCTCTCCTTTCTCCTGGTACTCATAGACCGCCACCAGGAGCAGCGGGGCCGCGCCGGCTTTGTTTACTTGGTCATGACCCACGGCGGCGCGGCTTTTGTCCTCCTGGGGCTTTTGCTCCTAGGAGCCCACACTGGCAGCTTGAGCTTCAGTGCCTTCCGCACCCTGGGGCCTGGGCTCGACCCGGGG
>JACQHA010000411.1 GCA_016199255.1 Deinococcus sp. | reverse complement strand
TCTCTAGCCTGTGCGGCATTTGCCTGATGCTGACTGTGACGCTCCAGACTGCCCAGGCGGCGCCGGCGGTGCGGGCGGCGTGGGTAGTACGCTATACCCTGGAGTCGCCAGACAGCATCCGCCGCATGGTGCAGGACCTGGCGCAGACTGGGGTGAACCTGGCGTTTGTGCAGGTGGTAGGGGAGATGGAGGCCTACTACCGCTCCAGCCTGCTGCCGCCGGCAGTAGAAGGGTTTGACCCCCTGGCAGTGGTGCTCCAGGAGGCAGCCCGGGCGGGCATCAGCATTCACGTCTGGTTCAACACTTTCCCGGCGGCGCGCTATGACCAGTTCTATGCGGACAGCCATGTGCTACACCAGCACCCAGAGTGGATGCTGGTGGACAGCGCCGGGCGGTCCATGATCAACTTCACCCTAGCCCAGCGCCGGCAGCAGCCTTACATTACTCTGGACCCGGCCAACCCCCAGGTGCGGGATTTTGTCACGGCAGTCATCAGCGAAGTCGTGCGCCAGTACCCGGTGGCCGGGGTGCACCTGGACTACGTGCGCTACCCTGACGGGGACCTGGGCTACACCCAGGCGGCCAGAACAGAGTTCCAGCAGCGCACCGGTGTGGATCCTTTGGCTCTGGTGGGCGGGCGGGGGACAGCCGAGCTGCGCGCCCAGTGGCGGGCCTACCGCCAAGAGCAAGTGGCGCGGCTGGTAGGCCAGGTGCGGCAGGCAGTGAAAGGTTTGCGCCCAGAGGCGACGCTATCGGCGGCGCTCATTGCTGACTTGACTAAAGCCCAGAACCAGGAGTTCCAGGACTGGCCTAGCTGGCTGGCGGCGGGGCTGTTGGACCTGGCGGTGCCTCTAGCCTACTCCAGCCGGGTGGAGCAGATGGCGGCGAACGTGGAGCGGGCCGTGGCGCTCTCCCAGGGGACGCCGGTGCTGGCCGGGCTGGGGGCGTGGCGGGTGGGGGCCAGTGAGCTGGAGCGCCTGGTGCGGCGGGCGGAGCGCACCGGGGCGGTAGGGGTGAGCCTGTTTAGCTACGACGCCCTGCGCGACCAGCCAGGGTATCTAGCCGCTACCAGGCGGATCCTGGCCGGTGAGCCGCTCCAGACGGCGGCACAGCGCGGCCAGCGCTCGCCCCCGGTGGCTGACGGCGCGCTTCTCCGCCAGGGTCAGCTCGCTGAAGGTGCGCCCCAGCTCGGGAACCAGGAACAAGGGGTCGTAGCCGAAGCCGCCCTCGCCCCGGGGGGCGTCCAGGATCAGGCCAGTGCATTCCCCTGTGAACAGCTCAATGGGGCCGTGGGACCAGGCCAGCGCCAGGGTACAAACCATCCTAGCGTGGCGATCAGTATGGCCGGCCAGCTGCTCCAGGAGCAGGGCGTTGCGCTGGGGAGTAGTCAGGTCACCGCCGAACCGGGCGGATTGCAGGCCGGGCGCGCCGCCCAGGGCTCTGACCTCCAGGCCGGAGTCGTCTCCCAAGGAGAGCAGGCCGCTGGCCCGGGCGGCGTGCACCGCCTTACAGATTGCGTTGGCGGCGTAGGTGTTGCCGGTTTCAGAGGGGAGGGTGATAGCATAGTCATTGAGCGAGTGCAGGGCGAGGTCCAGTCCCTCCAGGGCGTCTCGGATCTCGCTGAGTTTCCCGCGGTTCGCGGTGGCAACCAGGAGGGTGCGCACGTGTTGCCTCAAATTGGGAAATACCTGCTGGTGTTCGGGCTGGTGAGTTGCCTGGTGGGATTCTTGCTCATCTTGGCAGACAAGATACCACTGTTTGGGCGGCTACCCGGGGACATAGTGGTGCGGCGGGGGAACTTCACCCTGTACGCGCCGCTGGCCACGTCGCTGGTCATCAGCCTGCTGATTACGCTGGTTATCAACCTCTGGCGCCGGTAGGGTTGGGGCTGTACCGAGCCGCTGTGCCCAGTGGGCGACGTCCCAGTGGGATGTGATGAGGTGCGCCGTTACTGCTGGGGGAAGGCGTTGAGCCCGGTGACCAGCGCCGGGGTGCCATACTCAAGCTAGGAGTTGCCGGTGCTGGAAATTATTGATGCCAAGCAGCACCCGCCTACCGAAGAGCAGGCTAGAGCCTTTGCCCGCTTGATCTCCGCCGACGAGCAGCGGCGCTGGGAGTACAGCAGTGAAGGTGTCAGCGAGCCGGGGGCAGTCTACTTCTTTGCAGTGGTGCTGCCGGCGCGGCCTGACCAGGAGGTGCTGCTGGCGGTAGACGGCCAGGAGGTAGCGGGCATGGTCGCCTTCCGGCGCCGTCCCGAGAGCTACGAGCAGCACTGCGCCACGCTGGGCATTGGGGTGGCCAAGGGCTACCAGCGGCGGGGGGTGGGCACCAAGCTCTTCCAGGCAGCGCTAGATTTAGCCCACCGCTGCCAGGTGAAACGCCTGGAGATTGACTGCTTCAGCGACAACCTGCGGGCCATTGGGCTCTATCGCAAAATGGGCTTCGTGGAAGAGGGGGTGCGCCGCCAGGCGGTGTACAAAGACGGGGTGTACCGAGATGTGCTGCTCATGGCGCGCTGGATCGGGGAGGAAGATTAGTGGAAGGCTACCGCTTCGTCTTTCCGGTGGAGGTGTGGTTCAGCGACCTGGATGGCATGGGCCATGTGAACCATGTGCGCTACCTGAGCTACTGCGAGCAGGCACGCCTCAGGTACCTGGCCGAGCTGGGACTCTTCTCCGGCGCGCTTCAAGACGTGAACATCATTATGGCCGAGGCCAGCTGCCGCTATGTGTCGCCAGGTTTCCTGGGCGAGCACCTGCTAGTGGGCACCAGAGTAACGGAGCTGCGCAACTCCAGCTTCCTCATGGACTATGAGATCCGGGAAGAGAAGCGGGGGCGGCTGGTGGCCCAGGCCAGCACTGCCCAGGTGTTCTACGATTACCAGGCCAGGCGCCCGGTGCCGCTGCCCGACTGGTTCCGGGCCAAAGTGGCCCAGTTTGAAGGGATTCCGTCCCGCACCGTGCCGAGTGGCATGGTATAATTCTTCCCCAGTACGGCAGCTGACCTGCCCCACTCAGGTAGGGGTGAGGGAGCCCCCGGAGGCTGGTGTGGTGGGCACAGCCCCAAAGGGGCGACTATGGGGGTAGGCCTCTGATCAAAACCACCCGTTCTCGCAAGTTCAGTGCTGACGCCCTGGAGCCCCGGCGCCGGCCGGTGATGGCGCCGGCTTGTACCAAGGGCAACTGGGTGCGAGCGCTCTTTGATAGTCGCGACATCTTCCCGGCGCTGCGCCAGGCGCTTGCTTCGGCAGACCGCACGATTCGCTTGGACTTCTACATCTTTGGTGGGCGGCAGGGCCAGGAGCTGGCGGAGCTTTTGGTACGCCAGGTGCGCGCCGGGGTGGCGGTGCGGGTCATGCTGGACCGGAATTTGGGCACCATTCCCCAGGTGCGCCAGGTGACGCTGCCGGTGTTGAACTACCTCTTAGCGGAGGGCGTGCCGGTGGTGCTGTCCAGCGGCCGCTATTCACTCCTCAGCCCGGCGCGGGGCGTGGACCACAACAAGTACGTGGTGGTAGACGGGGCACGCGCCCTGGTGGGCGGCGCCAACATTGCCGATCTTTATGAGACCTTCCACGACCTGATGCTCCAGGTGGAAGGGCCGGCGGCCAGGGAGCTGGCGCGGCAGTTTGACCGGGACTGGCGGCGGGCCTGCCGCACGGTTCCTCCGCTGGCTGAGGGCGATGGCCGAGTGGCACCGGTGTACCCCGATGGGGTGGCAGTGCGGGTGCTGACTGCTGGAGATGGGCAGGGCACTTTGCGCCAGGCGGTGCTCGCGGCTTTAGCAGCCGCCCGGCAGAGCATCTACGTGAGCATGCTGGAACTAGGCCATGCAGAGGCGATTAATGGCCTGGTTGCCGCCTGGCGGCGGGGGGTGGACGTGCGGGTGCTCCTGGACCCGGGGGACTTTGCTGATCTTGTGCCAGTGGTGCGCTGGGCGCCCCGGGGCATTCTCAACGCCCACACCGTGCGCCAGCTGGTGGAGGCGGCGGTGCCAGTGCGGTTATTCAAGGTGGACCAGCAGCTCAGCACCTTGCACACCAAGCTGGCGGTGTTTGACAGTAGGCGCCTCTTGGCCGGATCGAGCAACTGGACCAGCAAGGGGTTTGGCTACATGCTGGAGACCAACGTGGAGGTGCGAGGCGGCGAGGCAGTGGCCCAGGTGGAGCGGCGCTTTTTACAAGACTGGCAGCAGCGCGGCGAGGTGCCGGAGCTGCCTGGGCTGCTTTCCCGGGGCGCCAACTGGCTGTACCGGCGGCTGCTCTAGCCGGGGCAGTGGTTGGGGGAATAAACTAGAAAAGTACCACCAGCTGTGACCGCCTGGGCGGCCGGCTAGAAAGGGAGCGCCAGCTATGTCACACGGCTACATGGGAAAGATTTTGCGGGTGGACCTGGCCAAAGGAAAGATCAGTGTTGACCAGCCAGATGAGAAGTTCTACCGCACCTACTTTGGTGGCAGCGCTGTAGGGTTGTACTACCTGCTCAAGTACACCAAGCCGGGGGTGGACCCCTTGGGGCCAGATAACGTGCTGACCTTTGCCCTGAGTCCCGTTACTGGCGCACCAGTATCTGGCCAGAGCCGGGCCACGGTGGTGGCGAAATCGCCCCTGACCGGCGGCGTGGGCGATTCGCAAGCCGGCGGCTTCTGGCCGGCAGAGCTGAAGTTTGCCGGGTTCGACGCCATTGTCGTCCAGGGGAAGGCCGCAAAGCCGGTGTACCTCTGGGTGCACGAGGGGCAGGCAGAGCTGCGTGATGCCGGGCATCTCTGGGGCAAAGTCACTGGCGATGCCGAGGCGGAGATCAAGCGGGAGCTAGGCGACGACAAGATCGAGGTGGCGCAAATTGGCCCGGCAGGCGAGAAGCTGGTGCGTTTCGCCGCCATTATCAACATGTCTAACCGGGCCCACGGCCGCACTGGCCTGGGGGCAGTGATGGGCTCGAAGAATCTGAAGGCCATTGCGGTGCGGGGCACCCAGCGCCCCCCCTTCGCCCACCCCAAGCTGGTGGGGGAGCTGTCTAAAAGATGGGCCCAGAACATCCCCAACGTCCCTTCCATTGACAACCTGGGCAAGTACGGCACCGCTGGCGTGGTGAGCTTCCAGCAGATGACCGGCGGCCTGCCTACTGCCAACTACTCGAGCGGTTTCTTCGCCGGCTACGAGAAGATCACCGGCGAGACCATGTACGACACCATCCTCAAAGAGCGCGACACCTGCTACGCCTGCGCCGTGCGCTGCAAGCGGGTGGTGGAAGAGGAGCAGCGTAAGGTGCACCCACACTACGGTGGGCCAGAGTACGAGACCGTTGCCACCTTCGGCTCCTACTGCTCTGTTGATGACCTCTCGGCGGTTGCCAAGGCCAACGAGCTGTGCAACATGTACGGCGTCGATACCATCTCCGCTGGCGCCACTGTCGCTTTCGCCATGGACTGCTACCAGCATGGCATCATTACCAAGAAGCAGACTGGCGGTGCTGAGCTAAAGTTTGGCAACGCCGATGCCATGCTGCAGATACTGGAAATGACCTTAAAGCGCCAGGGGCTGGGCGATACTTTAGCCGAGGGCAGTGCCCGGGCGGCTGCCAAGCTGGGCAAGGGCGCTCCGGACCTGGTGGTGACGGTGAAAGGCCAGGAGCTGCCGGCGCACATGCCGCAGGTGAAGCGCTCCCTGGGGCTCATCTATGCTGTGAACCCCTTTGGCGCCGACCATGAGTCCAGCGACCATGACACCGGCTACACCGAAAAGTCCGACCGCCTGGGGCTGGCGAAGCTGGCGGAGCTGGGCCTTACCTCTCCCCGGCCGGCGCATGTCTTGGACCAGGAGAAAGTGCGCTTCGCCTACCGCACCCAGCTGGCCCACAGCACCCTGGACACTATGGACCTGTGCAGCTTCGTGTATGGGCCGTCGTGGCAGCTGGCGGGGCCCAACGACATGGTGGAGCTGGCCAGGGCGGTAACCGGTTGGGATATCACGCTGGACGAGCTCATGCAACTGGGCGAGCGCCGGCTCAACATGCTGCGGGCCTTTAACGCTCGAGAGGGCATTGGCCGCGAGGCGGACACGCTGCCCAAGAAGCTCTTTAAGCCGCTCAAAGGTGGCAAGACCGATGGCGTGGTGCTCTCCAAAGAGGAACTGGAGCAGGCGCTGGACAGCTACTTCACCATGGCCGGCTGGAACCCCAAGACCGGCAAGCCCACTGCCAGCAAGCTCAAGGAGCTGGGGCTGGACTGGGTAGGCGCGGCCTAGAGCGGTTGTTGTTGTACCTGGCGGGTAGGGGCGAATCTGGTGTTCGCCCCTGAAAAGCCATGCCTCCTGCGCACGAGACCGGCCAGGGTGGTCCTAGGATGGGGACGTTGTTTCTCCGGGCCTTTCACCTCTACCGCAGCAACCTCGGGCTAGGTTTGGGCCTGGTGCTGGCTGGGGTCCTGGCCCTGGTCATAGCGGGGGGAAGTGACCTCTATCTGGGCGCGGCGGTCAACGTCCAGCCGGGGCGCGACGCCACCCTGATCCAGATCCGGCTGCCTTTCGCCCGGGCCGGGGGTGAACAGGGTGGAAACCAGCCGCCTACGCGGCTGGTGCGGCCCTCAGAGCGCCAGCAGCAGGTGCCGGGGGTGCTCTCCATGCGCTGCAGGTTCTGTCCCCTGCGGGCCACCCGGGTTGCCCTGACGCTGGTATTGCCTGTACTGCTGGCGGTGGCTGGTGGGGTGGCAGCTTTGGCTACAGGGTTCGCCCTGCTGCGGGCATTGAGTGATCGCTACCTGGGCCGTCCCATTGGCATGGGCCAGGCGCTGCGGGCAGCGCTGGGCAAGCTGGGGGCCATCCTGTGGTGGACGGCGCTCTGGGGAATGATGCTGGTGGTGCTGGGAATGGTGCTAGCCCGGCTGCCTTTCCCCTTTTGGCTGGTCGTCCTAGTGCCTCTGGCTGGATCTCTATCCATGCTCTGGGGGCTCAGCGCCCTGGTGCTCATGTTTGAGGCAGAGGGAGGGCTGGCTGCTATCTGGCGTGGGCTAGAGCTGGCGCTGGCCTTTCCCGGGCGCCTGCTGGGGATTTTCTCGCTAGTGATGCTGATAGTGGGAGCAGTGCTCGGCTACCCGTTGACGGCACTCCTGCCCCCGCTGGCGGAAGTAGACGGCCTCCTGGCTCTTAACCGCGTGCTGGTCGAATATTGGCCCTGGTTCGCCGTTCCTGGAGTGCTGGTGCTTCTACTCTTTCCCTTCGCCCTGGCCGTGCTGGTCTGCGCCTACTATGACCTGCGGGCCCGTGAGAGAGCTGGCTAGCTGGCCCTCATCTGGCGACGATGAAAATATTCACCTCCACTGCATCCCTCACCATGCCGCCAGCGGCCACCCCGGGGATGAAGGGCGCCTCTGGCTGGGGAATGCCGTAGTGGGACAGCAGCACTGTCGTGGATGCCGCCGCTATTAATTGTCTCCCGGAGAGCTGGGCCGCTCCGCTGAGGGTGACGGGCTGCTCCACTCCTTTAAGCTCCAAGAAGCCCTCCAGCTCGATGCTAACCTCCTCATCCCCCACTGGTACCCCATCTGGGAAGCGCAGCCCTGTGGAGCGGAAGCAGGCCAGCGGGAACTGGTCCGA
>JACQHA010000424.1 GCA_016199255.1 Deinococcus sp. | reverse complement strand
GGTGGTGGGCGGCGTCATCCCCTCCAAGTTCATTCCCTCAGTGGAGAAAGGGGTCATCGCCGCCCGCCAGGAGGGAGTGCTAGCTGGCTACCGGGTAGTGGGCATCAAAGTCACGGTGTACGACGGGTCGTACCACGATGTGGACTCGAGCGACATTGCCTTCCAGCTGGCGGGCCGATTGGGGTTCAGAAATGCCTTTGAGAAAGCCCGGCCCACTATTTTGGAGCCCATCATGCGCCTGAAGGTGACGGTGCCCGACAGCTACACCGGTGACATTATCGGGGACATTACCTCCCGCCGGGGCCGGGTGCTGGAGATGCAGCCCGACGGCCGGTTGAACACCATTCTCGCCACTGTGCCCCAGGCAGAGATTCTGGAGTACTCCCCCACGCTCCGCTCCATTACCGGCGGCCGCGGGGTCTATTCAGTGAAGTTCGAGCGCTACGAAGAGGCGCCGCCAGAGATCGTGCAGCGGGTGGTGGCCCAGGCCCAGGCCAGGCGGGAGGCGGGCTGAGGGGCATCCTCCTTGTCCATAAGCCCGTGGGGATCACCTCCTTCAGTGCCCTAGCCCGGCTGCGGCGCACTGCTGGCGTGAGGCGTATTGGCCACGCCGGCACCTTGGACCCCGCCGCCAGCGGGGTGCTGGTAACGGCGCTGGGCGACGGCACCAAGCTGCTGCCCTTTTTACTCACCAGCCCCAAGGAGTATTTGGCCTGGGTCAGCTTTGGCATTGCCACCGACACCTTAGACAGCGACGGGGTAGTGGTGGCCAGGGCAGAAGCCGAGGTGACGGCCTCGGAGTTAGGGCGCCTGCTGCCCCAGTTTGTGGGAGAGCAGCAGCAGACGCCCCCCCGCTACGCTGCCCTGAAACACCAGGGGCAGCGGCTCTATGCCCTGGCTAGGGCAGGGCAGGAACTGGAGCCGGCGCCCCGGCCAGTGGTAGCGTACAGCGTGGAACTCGTAGCCTTCGGCATCAGAGACGTTGCCACCACCTACCAGCTAGAGGACCTGGCTGGGACGGCGCTGGCACCCTATCCCTTTCCCCCATTGCCCACCGCCGTGCTGCGGGTAGTAGCCGGGCCAGGGTTCTATGTGCGCGCCTTGGCGAAAGACCTGGGGCAGGCTCTGGGGGTGCCGGCCTGCTTGAGCGGCCTGGTGCGCCTCCGCTCCGGCCAGTTCACGTTACAGGGTGCGGTACCGCCCGACGCGCCACTGGACACGGTGCGCGCCGCCCTGGTGCCTTTGGCCCAGGCCCTTCCTTACCAGCGGCTGGTGCTAGAGCCTGGCGACGCCCAGCGCCTGCGCCGCGGCCAGCGCCTGAAAAATGGGGCACTGGGGCGGCTGGCAGTGGTGGACCATACTGGCGAATTGGTAGCTGTAGCTGAGGGCAATGGGCAGGAACTGCGGCCCTTACGAGTATGGTAGCGCCTTGCTCCTCTTACCAGAACCCACTAGAATGGGCCCCAGGTGCAGGAGGAGTGGCTATGCAAGGGCGCTACTATGGCGCGCCGGCCAGTATACTGGCAGTGCTCCTGGCGTTTCTTCCCCAAGGTGTGGCGCTAGACCAGCCCGGGGTTGAAGTATTGGTGTTCGCAGCGGAATCTGCCGGGATTCACCTGGGCACGCTCACGATCACCACTGCCTATGAGGGCGAGGTGGTGCGCATCACCCAGACCATCCAGCCCAGCGGTTTCCTGCAGCTGGTGCTGGCCCCCGAGCTCGAGTGGGAGACGGTGCTGGACGCTCGCACCCTGGACCTGCGCTCCATGCGCCGCCATAGCCGGAGCCGTTTTCACAACGAAGAAGTCACTGCCACGGTGGAGCAAGGCATGGTACGGCAGCAGCTGGTCAACGGCCAGGTCATCACCTATGCCCTCCCTCCTACCGGCCTGACCGACGACCAGGGGCTGACCTACAGGCTGCGGTGGGGGGCTTTCCCAGAGCGCATCTACACCCTGGCGGGCTACGGCCCGGTGGTGACCATTGGCGAGCAGCTAGGAGAGCAAACTGTTCCCGGCCCCGATGGGCCCGTGCTGGCCCAGGGGTTCCGCTTCCGCTCCTTCCTAGCCGATGGCACCCCGGCCAGCCCCGCCGGCGATACTGTTTCCGGCTGGATCCAGGTGGCCGAGCCCCACCTGCCCCTGCGGCTAGAGTTTGGCGGCCCGCTGACCATTAGCGGCTGGCTCATCGCGGTGCG
>JACQHA010000423.1 GCA_016199255.1 Deinococcus sp. | reverse complement strand
GGGTGGGCCGCCGTTCTGGAGGCGGATGACGCCGTTGAATAGGGCTTTGCCCAGAACCGGATCGCCTGGAGCAAGCGCTGGTGCTGGGGCCGGCTCTGGCGGAGCAGTAGTCCCTCCAGTCTGAGTGCTCAGGTAGCCGATCAAGGCTGTCACCTCATCTGGGGTCAGCCCCATGTTGGGCATGGGGATATTGTTGAATTGCTGGAGCAACTGGGTGGCAATGGGGTCGCCTGCGGCCAGCACTTGGTCCGGGGCCGAGATCCAGCGCACCAGCCAGTCCTGCGTCCGGTAGGTGGTGACTCCCTGCAGGTCCGGCCCCACCTTGGTGCCACCGCCGATAGTGTGACAGGCAGCGCACTTTTGCTCGAAGATGGCCTGGCCTCCAGCGGCCGACTGGGCATGGGCAGGAGGAGCCGTACTCACCACGTAGACCATACCGGTTATCAGCCAGCCAAGTACAAGCAGGGCAGCAAGCCCCTCTTTAGCCCAGCGCTGCCTGACAACGTGCCTGAATTGCATTGGCTCTACCCTCCTCCTTTTTTTCCTTGGCTGCCTCTCCAGATAAAAGGATCTTCTTATCCACTTATGACTATACCAACCAGTAATTTGGATGTCAATGTCTCCTTATCCCCCTGGCGCAGGTTGGTCTTACGAGCGCAGGTTGCTGCAGTGTAGCGCGGCCCAGGCGTGCCATCATAGGATCAATGGTCGGATGCTCGCTACGCCATTTGGCGGAGGTGCCGAGGGACCAAAGCCAGGGCTAGTGGTGCTGGCGGGCACCGCTGCTAGCTGTGTTTACCAGGAAGAGCAGCAGGGCCACAGCGTTGAGCAGGCCGCCCCACTGCCGGCCTGGCCACCAGAGTGCTAAATCGCCACCGAGCCGGAGCAATAGGGAAAGCTGGAGCAGGCCCAGGTGAGTGTAGAAGACCGGGCGGAAGGGGACGCGGCGTCCGGTCACCGCCGGGAAAATAATGGGCGCGTGGCCCATAACGGCAGCCATCACGAAGCCCAAGAACACCGCGTGCAGCAGGGCGTCGTAGAGCGGCCCGGCCCAGGCGCTACCGAAGGCCAGGGCTAAGATTCCCCCCACTGCCAGCCAGCAGTAACCCAGAACCAGGCTAACGGCGGTGAAGCGGGGCAGCCCCACCTGCCTGAGGTTGTGCCGGGCCAGGTCAAAGCGCAGCAGCCAGAGCGCCAGCGCCACCAGTCCCACCCCAGCCAGCCGCACCCCCAGCGGGCCGTGCAGCAGCGGCCAGGTGGAGGGAAGCGGCAGCGCCCAGCCGATACGCACTAACCCCGCCCCTAACCCCGCTAGCAGGGTGCCAAGGCCTAAGGCCATAAGAACCAGGCGAGCGCGAGGGGGGGAAGTCATGGTGCCTCCTGTCTCCCCATGACCCACGTAGCGGAGCGCTTCAACGACACCGTCACTGCCTGGCCGGTGTCGGCCATGAGGCGCTCCCAGGTGGTGTGGGGAACGCGGCCCACGATTGGCGGCCAGCGAGGCACCGCCACAGTGAAGCTGTGGCCGTCGATTTCTTTCGCGGTGCTGGTGAGGACGCCCTGCAGGTGGTTCTCCTGCACTGGCGCCGCCAGGGGCCGGCCAGGCCGCAGGATCATCACCGCCTCGGGACGCACCGTCCAGGCTACAGTGCGGCCCGGGGAGGCGACTACTCCCGAGGCAGTGATCCGAGTGCCATAGGCTTGCAGCACCATAGTGTCTCCCTCCACCTCCAGCACCTGGCTGGTGAACAAGTTCGGGTTGCCGGTAATAGCCGCCACATAGGGGCTAGCTGGCTGCCACATGACCTGGTCGGCGCTGCCATGCTGCGCCACCTTGCCCTGCTCCAGTACCAGCACCGCATCCCCCAGCTCCAGGGCTTCCCCCGGATCGTGGGTGACCAGCACCGCCGTCAGGTTGAACTGGGCGCGCAAAGAGCGGAACTCCTGGCGCAGCTCCCGGCGCCAGGGGGGATCCAGCGCGCTGAAGGGCTCGTCTAAGAGCAGCACTGCGGGATGGGAGGCCAGGGAACGGGCCAGCGCTAAGCGCTGCTGCTCGCCTCCCGAGAGCTGGCGGGGATAGCGGTCAGCCAGCGCCTCCAGCCGGAATTGTCGCAGCAGCTCCTCTAGGCGCTGCGGCTGGCCGCGCAGGCCGCAGCGCACGTTATCCCGCACAGTAAGGTGGGGGAAGAGGGCGTAGTGCTGGAAAATGTAGCCCAGGTGGCGGGCCCGGGCCGGGACATTGATGCCCCGGGCAGCGTCGTACACCACCCGCCCGTTCAATGCTACCCGGCCGGCATCTGGCCGCCGCAGGCCCGCCAGCAGGTCCAGCAGCGTGGTCTTCCCCGAGCCGTTGTGGCCCAGCACCGCCAGCGTCTGCTGGGCAGGCAAGGTGAAGGCCACATCGAGCAGGAAGTCTGGGCCGATGCGCTTCTGGACCTGGGCAGTAATCATCTGGTGAGCCTGGCCACCACTAAGAGCACAGCGAAGGCCAGCACAGTAGTAATGGCTACCAGGGTGTTGGCCAGGGCGCTGTTGCCAGTCTGGGTGGCGTTGTAGATGGCAGTAGCAATGGTCTGGGTGCGGCCGGGGATGTTGCCGGCCACGAGCAGGGTGGCGCCAAATTCCCCCAGGCCGCGGGTAAAGGCCAGGACGGTGCCAGCCACAATGCCCCGCCAGGCCAGGGGCAAGGTGATGCGGCAGAAAACTGCCAGTTCCGAGAACCCCAGGGTGCGCCCGGCCCGCTCCAGGTCGCGGTCTACGCTCTCAAAAGCCACCCGGGCAGTGCGCACCACTAAGGGGATCCCCACCACCAGGCTGGCCAGCACTGCCCCTAGCGGCGTGAACACAATGGTGATGCCCAGGCTGCGCTCTAAGAAAGCGCCCAGGGCGCTGCGCCGGCCAAAGAGCGCCAGAAGATAATAGCCCAGCACTGTAGGGGGCAGCACCAGCGGCAGGGTAAAAACCGCTTCCAGGGCGTCGCGCCCCCTGAAGCGCCCCCTGGCCAGGGCGTACGCCACCGCGGTGCCAATCACCAGCGACCCCAAAGTGGCGGCGGCGGCCACCTGGATAGAGAACCAGAGCGGGGTCAGGTCCACCATGATTAGCGCACGACCAGCCCGAATTCCGCCAGCACCTCTTGTGCTGGCTCGCTACTGAGAAAGCGCAAAAAAGCCCGGGCCTCGTCCTGGCGCGGGCTCTCAGCTACCACAGCGGCTACCTGCAGGATGGGGTCATGGAGCTCGGCAGGAAGCAGGCTCAATCGCCCCCGGCGCTGGAAGTCCAGCACCGCCGAGAGGGCATTGATGGTCACATCAGCGTTGCCGCTCAGTACCAGCTGCAGGGCGTCCTGGATGTTGCTGCCAAACACCAGCTTGGGCTGCACCGCCGCTAGCACCCCTGCGCGCTCCAGGGCCTGGAGAGCCGCCTGGCCAAAAGGCGCCACCAAAGGATCGGCGATGGCCACGAACTGAATAGCTGGATCGCCAAGATCAGCCAGATCCTCTACCACCGGCACGGTGTCATCGAGCTGGAAGAGTACCAGCCGGCCGTGGGCCACAATAGTGTAGGTGCTGGCTACTAAGAGCCCTTCGGCAATGAGACGGTCGATGAACACCGGGTTCGCGGCGGCAAAGGCATCGAACGGCGCCCCCCGGCGGATCTGCTCAGCCAGATTGCCGGAGGCTCCCAGGATCAACTCCACCGGGACGTGGTTGGAAGCAGTGAACAGGTCGGCGATGCGCTGGAAGGCGCCACCCAAGTTAGCGGCGGTGGCAATGAAAAGGGGAGATGGGCTCTGGGCGAGAGCAGCACAGCATAAGAGAAGGATAGCCAGCCACTGCTTCACGGGCGCTCCTTTCCAAGAGCGGGAGGTGAGGCGGTTTCCCAGCTCACCCTGGCCGAGTCTCTCGGCGGCCCTGGCGCCGTGGCACTAGCTGTAGGCAGCAGGGCTCGGAGTCCGGTCGCCAGCATAGAGGATGGCTGTAGGAAAGCGCAACTCTTATAGTAGGTGGGCTGGAGGCAGGGTGAGCGAAGAGCTGGCGATTATCGTGGAAGACCTCAATGTGAACTACGGCAAGCTCAAGGCCGTGGACGGCATCTCGTTCCAGGTCCAGGCTGGCACGGCGCTGGCGCTCTTGGGGCCCAACGGGGCAGGGAAGACCACTACCATCAAAGCGCTCACCACTGTCCTGGACCCCACCAGCGGCACCGTGCGCGTCGGCGGGCTGGATGTGACCCGCCACCCCATAGCGGTGCGGGCGCTGATTGGCCTGGTGCCCCAGGAGACCAATCTCTACGAAGACGTGACAGTGAACGATAACCTGGCGCTGCACGGCTTTCTTTATGGCCTGGATGCGGCTACTAGGCAGCGGCGCAGCCAGGAGTTACTAGAGCTAGTGGGCCTGAGCGAGCGGGCCAATGACCTGGTGCGCCACCTCTCTGGGGGCATGAAGCGCCGGCTGGTATATGCCCGGGGGGTGATGCACGATCCCCAGATTGTGTTCCTGGACGAGCCCACCACCGGCCTGGACCCCCAGAGCCGGCGGGCGATCTGGGACTATATTGCCGGCTTGAAGCAGCAGGGCAAGACGGTGGTGCTCACCACCCACCACATGGAGGAGGCCGAGGTGCTGTGCGAGCTGGTGCTGATTGTGGACCAGGGCCGGATCATTGCCCAAGGGAGCCCTGTGGAGCTGCGCCGCAACTACGTGGGCGATGCCTATGTGGAGTTGATCACGCCCCAGGCCGAGGCCCTGGCGCCCATTATCGGCCAGCGGCGCTTTGAGCTAGATAACGGCAAGGTGCGCATCTACCTGGACGACCTAGCCCAGGTGCCGGCACTGGTCCAGGCGCTGTACCAGGCGGGGGTCCAGTACTCCGCCCTGAGCACCCGGCAGACCACACTGGAGGATGTGTTCCTCAAGCTCACGGGGAGGGGATTAAGGGAGTAGGTGGAAACTGGGCATCTACCGGCCCTCTTCCCTGGGACGGGACGCCGCGGGAACCATCTGGACAAAGCTGCCATAGCGCATCAGCTCCTCCAGCCGGCAGGACCACACCAGGTGCTCGTTCCAGACCGTCATGTCCGGACAACCGTCGCACATCGACTGCCGCCCATCGGCCAAAACGTCCGCCGGCTGGATGATCATGATGGACTGGAGATGGAGGGGCTGGAAAAGGCGGCGGGGGTGGCGCAGCACCGCGCGCAGGTAGCGCCCCAGGGTGGTGCGCAGGCTCCGGTCCACAAGAGCCAGGGCCAGTAGCGCCTTGGCCCGGGCACTCACCTTGGGGGAGACATAGCCCAGGTATTTCCCCTTCCACAGGTGGTGGCCGGCCTGGGCCAGCTCCACCATACGGGGACTGAGGCAGCCGTACACCCGGTCTTGGCACCCGATCTGTACCGTCAGCAGCCACTTCATGGCGCCAGGATCTTCGGTGCCGTTGAGATAGGCGGCAGGCTCCGTCTCGGGAAAGCGGCGGCGGATGGCCTCAAGGATTTCCGGGGAAGAAATGTCGAACCGCTGCTGGCGGTCCTTGGCGTAGGGCAGCCCGCCGATCTCGATGCGCTGGCCGCCGACATAGTAGTCCATGTCAGGCGGGGCAAAGCGGAAGGCGATGAATACCATGACGTGGACAATGTCAATATGGCGCCGGGCCCACTCCACCAGGTCTGGAACGTAGGGCAAGGTGTGCTCGTAGACCGTGGAGTTGAAAGCAGTAGAAAGACCACCCACCGCGGCCGCCATCTGGGCGTAGTGGAGCCGGAGATCGTTGAGTTCGATCTCGCTCTTGCCATTCCAGCCCGGGCGGCGCTGGCCGCTGTCAATATGGAAGGTCAGCCCCACTAGCCCCTGCCGCTTCAGCTCGCGCAGCAGCTCCGGGGTCAGGGCGTGGCCGTTGGTGTTGACAATGGGCTTGAGGCCCAGGTCAGCCACCATCCGCACAATGTCAGGGAGCTGGGGGTGGGTCAAGGGGTCGCCCCCAGCGATGGAGACCGCGTCGGTCTTCCGGTAGCGCATGAACACCTCGAGGTCCTGGCGCACCTCCTCAAGGCTCTTGTGGCTGGTGGGGTTATTGACGCTGTAGCAGCCCTCGCAGTAGAGGTTACACTTCTTCGTCGGCTCCAACCAGGAGATCACATTGTCGGAGTAACTCCACGGCAGTCGGTAAAGGTTGCGGGCGTCCAGCTTGCTCATCCTTCCTCCCTTGGCCCTGAGAAAGCCCTGGGCCTGCCCCGGTGACTGGAAGCACCACCTCCGCATGACGGCACGTAGCCACAATACACTATCACTGCCCCTGGACCTCAGGTCGAGGCGGTTGGCTCTTGAGGTGCACCCAGGGAGACCCTGCAGTGGCTATGCTATAGGGCGGAGGGGCGCCGGTTCCTGGCGCGGCTTTTATGGGACGAGGATTGATGGTGGCGTTTGGCGTGGCCAGGCACGAGATCATCTTCCAGGCCCGCACCAAGCTGCTCTTCGGTGGCGTGGTGCTGGCGGTGGTGTTCACCCTGCTCCTGGGCTACATCACCGGCCTGCAGGCGCGGCGCATTCGCCATATTCCCGTGGGGCTGTACCAGGAAGAGGGCATCTTGCGCACTGCGGCGCTGGCCGACAACGAGGACATGCTGGTGACCCAGTTCCCCACTTCCGAAGCGCTGCTGGAGGCGGTACGCAACGGCACAGTCATTGGTGGGCTGATTGTGCAGAGCCGGGAAGGTGGGGGCCGGCGCGACCTGCGGGTGGTGCTGGACGATGCCGAGGGAGTCCTAGCTCGAGCCGCTGGCGCAGCCATTACCCGGGAGGTGGTGCGGCGCAGCTTTGGCGCCGCCGCCGGGCTTTTGGACCTGGCGGATGAGCCCATAGCCGTACGGGGGCTGGACATGTCTTCCGAGGCTTACCCCTTGCAGGTCATGTCGCCCGGCTTCCTGCCGGTCACTATTCTCATGAGCGGCCTAGGCATCCTGGGCTTCTTGCTTATCAGAGAGCGATCCGGTGGCACCATCTATGAGCTGGCCATGGCGCCAGTTCACCGCATCTGGATTGTGCTGGGCAAGCTGGCCGCCAGCACCATTATCTTATTCATCCAGCTGGCGCTGGTGACGCTTTTAGTAGTCTATTTGTTCCAGGTGCGCATTACCGGCAGCCTCTGGGCGCTGGGGCTGGTGTGCCTGAGCACCGCCGTGGGCTTCATTGGCCTGGCACTGGCGGCCAGCGCCCTGTTCCGCTCGGAGCTCTCGTTCCGGCTGGTGCTGGGGCTGCCGGTGATGTATCCCATGATGATGCTCTCGGGGATTACCTATCCCGTGCGGGGCATGCCGGAAGCCCTGCAGCGCATTGCCTCGGTGCTGCCCCTCACCTGGACCACCAGCGCCATCCGCGATGTATTCTTCCGCGGCGCCGGGGTGGGCGACGTGGCCGGGGAGCTATGGAAACTCTCAATCTTCTCCCTGGTCATGATCGTCGCCGGAGGTTTGCTGGTGGGCCGCCTGATGCAGGGGCGCTAGGGAGGCAAATATGGAATGCACTGTGACCTGGGAAGGTGGCAAGCAGTTCCGGGCCGCCACTCCCGATGGGCGGGGGTTCGGCATGGATGGGGACAGCAAAACTGCCCCCTCGCCTATGGAGACCCTGTTGAGCGCCCTGGGAGGCTGCACCGGTATTGATGTGGCGCTGATCCTGGAGCGGATGCGCACCCCGCCTGAGAAACTCGTAGTGCACCTGGATGGCGAGCGGGCTGGGGTCGATGCCAAGCCCTATAAAAGCGTCCAGATGCACTTTGCGCTCCAGGGAGCGGCGCTTCGGCCGGACCAGGTGGAGCGGGCCATTAGCCTGTCGCTGGAGAAGTACTGCAGCGTCTTCCTCTCCCTGGCCCCAGCGCTCCAGGTAGAGGCCAGGTACACCCTCAACGGGGTACCTGCCCAGCGCCCGGCGTTCCAAAGGTCAGGCCGGTCCCGGCCCCGGCGGAGCCGGATACCTGGGCGGCCCAGGGGCGCAGCATGAGGTATTCCTCAGCCTAAAGCGCCGGCGACTAGCCAGCGCCCACGTTCTCCAGGATCATCAGGAACGCCCGGCAGGTAGCGCATGAGCGGTAGCGCCGCCACTGGCTGGTACAAGCGCTCCCACTGTACTGCAGGCGCCTGGCGCCGGGGCGGCAGCGGGCTGGTAGCAATGTGGAACAGCAAGTTGCTGGCTGGTACCGCCAGCAGGTAGATGCCGGCTGCCAGGGTGAACACATACTGGTAGCCCCGGCTGGTGATGAGCGGCCCCGCCAGTAGGCTCCCTGCCCCCCAGGCCAGCTGGAGCAGCGTTCCCAGAATGCCCACTGCCGTGGCACGGCTGGCCGCCGGGGCCAG
>JACQHA010000422.1 GCA_016199255.1 Deinococcus sp. | reverse complement strand
TGGCGCGGCGGGCGGTGGCGGTGAGAATTCGCGTCCTGATAAACGGGCAGCGGGGGGAAGCGCTGGCCAGCGCCCTGGACCACTTAGCGCTGGAGCAGGCGGTGCGCGCCGCCTGCGGCGCTGCCCGGTTGGCCAAAGGCCCGGCTCAGGCGTCGTTTCCAATCGACCGCACCCCTGCTCCCTCGGTGCCTACCTGCTTCGACAGCGTGCGGCACTGCACCCCCCAGCGCCGGGCAGCTGGTGTCCAGGCGCTGGTGCAGGTGGTGGAGCGCTCTGGCTTCCGGGCTACCGGGGCATTTGAGACCGAGGTCACCGAGCTGGCTGTGGCCAACAGCCAGGGGGTGCGGCGCTATGCCCCATTGAGCACCGCTCATCTGCGCACGGTGGTGACCTCCCCCGGGGGTAGCGGCTACTGGGACATGATCAGCCGCGACCTGGACGCCATTGGTCCCAAGCGAATCGGAGAGCTGGCCAGTGAGCGCTGCGCTTCAAACCAGCGCCCGGTGGTGCCCGAGCCCGGGGAGTACGCTGCGGTTCTGGATTACACCGCCGTGCCTGATCTCTTGCGCTTCTTCCTCCTGCTCTCCTTCACCGCTCCTAGCGTCCAGGAAGGGCGCAGCTTCCTGGCCCAGAAGCGCGGACAGCAGGTGCTGGGCCAGAACACGAGCATCTGGGACGATGGCGCCGACCCCCGCACCCTGGCGCTGCCCTTTGACAGTGAAGGGGTGATAAAGCGCCGGGTAGACTTCATCCACCAGGGCGTGGCCCAGGACCTGGCCTACGATGGGCCGAGCGCTGCCAAAGAGCAGTGCCCCTCCACTGGCCATGCCCCGCCTTTTGACCCAGAGCACCCCTGGCAGCGGGACCCCCTGCCCCAGAACCCAGTGCTGGGCGCTGGCACCACTACCCGCGAGGAGCTTATTGCTTCCACCGAGCGCGGGATTCTAGTGACCCGCTTCCACTACACCCACTGCCCTGACCCCACCCAGGTGGTAGCTACGGGCATGACCCGGGACGGCACGTTTCTCATTGAGCAGGGGAAGATCCAGCGGGCCTGTGTCAATTTGCGCTTTACCCAGAGCCTGGTACAGGCCTTTCAGCACGTCGAGGCCCTGACCAGCGAGCAGCAGCTGCACCGGGACTGGTGGGGCACTGCTGCCCACCTGGTGCCAGCCCTGAAGGTGGCTAGGTTCAACTTTACCGGCGCCACAGCGCATTAAGCCAGGACGGCGCCGTTGGTGGGCACAGTGAGCAGCAGCCTGGTGCGCCCCTGGTCTACCACTCGCCCCTGGGGCAGTAATGGCACCGGCCCCAGAGCATCCAGCGCCGTCACCTGTACTGCCTCGGGGCCGGGACAGCCAGCGGCTATCCACTGGGCAACGATGGTCCTCAGCACCTCCTCCACTGCTGGCTCGCCCCAGGCCTGCAGGCTGAGCAGGCTGCCATTGGCCGGGCGCGTGAGGCACATAAGCGCCAGGCCCTGCCCCACCTTCACCACTCCCTGGCCTTGGTCACCGCCCAGGCGCTGCCGCGCTAGATCGCTGGCAGCGCGCAGTGCTACTGGGCGGAGCGGTAGTGGAGCCCGGGCCAAGAGATACACCTGCGGCGGCACTAAATGGACTCCAGGCTGGCCAGGAGCCAGGGCCCGCTCCCGCCGCCGCCCAGCCAGGAGCTGGTGCAGCCACTGACCGCCCAGTTCTTCCAGGGGGACCTGGCCAATCAGGCCCTGGCCCAGGTCAAACTCCTCACCCTCTCTCTGGTCGGCGTACTCCCCCTGCAGCCGAACAAACACCAGCGGCAGATACTCCTGGCTCACCAAGCTGTCACCCTGGCGCCGGAATATGGCGCTATAGGGCTCGGGGCCGATGCGCAGCGGCATAAAGAGCAGCCCATCTTCAATGAGCTGCTGCCGCCAGTGGGGGCTCAGCTCCGGGCCACTGGCGGCCACCACAATGCGGTCAAAGGGGGCGCGCTCCGCCCAGCCCAGCCCCCCGTCTCCCTGGCGCAGCTCCACCCCCGCTACGCCGGCGGCGGCTAAATTGGCCCGGGCCAGCTCGACCATCTCGGGGAAAATATCCAGGCTCACCACCTGCCCTGCTGGACCCACGATGTGTGCCAGCAGCGCCGCCTGGAAGCCACTGCCCGAACCCACTTCCAGCACCCGCATGCCCTGCGCTAGGTTTAGCCCCTCCAGGACATAGGCCAGCGCCAGCGCCTGGCCGGTGGTGCTCACTGCCCGGCCGGAACACTCGAAGAGCGTGAACCCGGCGCGGTGGTCATAGACCCGCTCCAGGTCAGGTTCCCTGACAAACAGGTGGCGGGGCACTGCCAGGAAGGCGGCCTCCACCCGCGGCGAGCGCACCACGCCCTCGCGCCGCAGGGCGTCCACCATGCGCCGGTTCAGGGCCTGGAAGTCTGGCACAGTGCCTCGATTATACGGCGCTGAACGCCCTAGCCCGGCAGGACGTTCACCCAGGCAATGAGACCCGTGGTGCTGCTTCTGGTGGCAGTGGTGGCGCTGAGTGCCAGGGCGCTGGCAGTGGTGGGCACTGGTGAGCTGGTGGTGACCATCAGGGCCGAGGCGCTGGGCCTTGGCGTGGCACAGGTGTCCCAGGAGAGGTTTGCGCTGGTGGTCACTGAGGAACGCTGGTCAGCCAGCCAGGTGCGTAATGAACCCAATGAATCGCTGACCCGCTTCGTTTTTGATAGCCCCAGCGGCCTGACTTTAATCGTGCGCAACTACGACGGCGGCCGGTCTGGCCGGGGCGTGCGCGCCAGGGAGGAACTGCCTGGGGGCGATCCAGAGCCATTCGTGCGCCTGGCCGGGTTCGACCCTTACCTCAGGCAGCGCCTGGGGGAGCTGGAGGCAGAGCCAGCTGGCCAGGGGCGCATCCGGGGCCAGGCGGTGGACATCTATGTGTATAGCCAGGACCTGGAGACGCTGGACAGCTCCATTGCTGGCGTTGGCACCATCGAGACCAGGGCGTATCTGGCCCAGGACAGCGGCCTGCCCTTACGCCTTGAGAACCAGCTGAACGTGGCGCTCCTGGGCAGTCTATTGGCCCTGAACTTCAGCGCTGACCTGACCGAATTCACGCCAGGGAACGGTGTAGACCAGACGGCGCTCGTGGTGCCAGCCGCTGCCACCCTCACCAGAGACCAGGTGCTAGCGCCTGGCACCCCAGAGTATGCCCGGAGCCTGCCCCACCTAGAGCGCCGGGAGGGCAGCGGCATGAACGGCACGTTGCAGGCGGACCTGGTGATTTCTGGCCAGGTGGCCGGCCTGACGCTCAGCCGCCGGGTGCAGCGGGTGCTGCTTTGGGACAATTTGCAGCGCGTGGAGCGCGGCCGGACCATCACCTTACGCGATACCCTGGGCGGCACCGCCATCAACCTGGACCTGGACGCCCAGCTATTGCGGCCGGTGCGGGGCGAAACTGACCTGGTAATCGGCGGCGACTTGATCTTCCCCGGGGCGCGGGTCCGCTTACTGGCCCTGGGAGCGCGGGAGCAAGGCAGCCAGCGCTTGTTAGACCTGGACACCACCATCTTCGAGCTGCGCCAGAGTGAGCTGGGGACGGTGCGGGTGTTTGTAGCCAAGGAGCTGGACACTATTGTGCGCCTGGAAGGCGGCGGCGATATTGAGGACTTCCAGTTGCCGGTGCAGGCGGAACTGAGCGACCTGCGGCTCAACGAGCCCCTGGACCCGGCATTATTCACCCTCCCTGACTGGCCGCTGGTGACCAGGGTAACCTTGTCTCCCGGCGACCCCCGCCGCAGCCAGTCGCCCTTCAGCCAGCCGCCAGCGCGCTAGAATAGCCCCCCCTCGACTAACCGGCCACATCTAACGTATGCTTATTCAATCCAGCCCGGCTAGGGGCTACCAGCCAAGTTCAGCCTGGCCTGTGCGAAGGACCAAAAATGAGACGCACTGTTGCGCTAGCGGTTCTGGTGTTTGCAATTGCCAGCGGCGCCACTGCCCAGACAGTGACTCTGCTGGCGTCGCTCCCGTTTACGTTCGAATATGTGGCCATCGAGGCATCGGACCCAATTGGGAATCCAGTGACCCTGCTGGCCCGCTCGGCCCGGGCTGAGGGCTTTGACCTAGTGTTCATTGAGCCCCTCACCTGGCAGCTCATTGATCCCCTGTTCTTTAACATTGTGCTGGCGCCGCTGATTCTGGACTTCAGCTTCCTTCCAGTGATGGTGTGTGGCCTGAACTCTACCAGCGGGGACATCGAGTTCGGTGACGTGACGGTGCACCAGGGTGAGGTGAACCTGGATGGGCTGGACGACGGGCTGTGGGTGCAGCTCATTAGCTTCGACGTAATAGAGCTGCTCACCCAGGAGGATAGCATCAGCTTGCCAGAAACCCAGGAAGAGCTAGTGGCCCACAGCGTCGAGGCGGACTGCGGCTTCTTTGGCATCCTGCTGATTCCTCTGGTGTCAATTGACGTGAGCCAGGACATTGCCCTGATCATTGGCGGCCAGGAGGTGGTGCTGAACCTGCCTACTTTGTTCTTCGGCACCCGCGATCTGAACTTCCCGCCGACCTCTCCTGGTCCAGAATCTCCTGGACCAGAAGGCGATAACAGCACTGATCTCTAGACGTCGCTACTTATTGGGCTGGGAGGCGCAAGCGCCTCCCAGCCTAGTTCTGTCCAGAGGAGACATTGCATGCGCGCTATGGCCATTCAGCAGCCCGGTGGGCCAGAGGTCATCCAGCTCCTAGAGCTCACTGAGCCCCAGCCCGGCCCCAGCGAGGTACTGGTGCAGCTCAAAGCGGCGGCCCTGAACCACCTGGACCTGTTCGTGCGCTCCCAGAGTTCCCGCAATCTATCGTTTCCCCACATCCTGGGCAGCGACGGGGCCGGGATTGTGTCCCAAGTAGGCCCCGGCGCGAGCCGTGTCAAGGTAGGGGACGCGGTGCTCATCAACCCCGGCATCAGCTGTGGGGCCTGTGAGTTCTGCCAGCAGGGGGAACACAGCATGTGCCTCAGCTATCACCTGCTGGGCGCCGGGGCTCCAGGCACCTACGCTGATTTTGTCAAAGTGCCGGAACTCAACGTCGCCCCGATCCCCAGTGGCGTCTCCTTCCAGGAGGCTGCCGCCTTTGTACTGGCCTACCTCACTGCCTGGCGCATGCTGTTCAGCCGGGCCCGGCTCCAGCCTGGCGAGGACGTGCTGATTGTGGGCGTAGGCGGCGGCGTAGCCTGCGCCGCGCTGCAGCTAGCCTGCCACATAGGCGCTAGAGTGCTGGTCACCTCAGGCAGCGACGCCAAGCTGCGCCGGGCCAAGGAGCTGGGGGCAGTCTTTGGGGTAAACTACCGCACCCAGGACGTGGTGGCGGAAGTGCGCCAGTTCACCAGCAAGCGCAGGGTGGATGTGGTGGTAGACAACGTGGGCGCCAGCAGCTTTGAAACCAGCCTGGCGTGTTTGGCGCGGGGCGGCCGGCTGGTCACCGTAGGCGCCGCCACCGGGCTCCCCAAGGGCCTGGACGTGCACCGCCTCTACTGGAACCAGCTCAGCATCATAGGCTCCACCATGGGCAACCGCCGGGAGTTCAGCGCCATTGTGAAGCTCCTGGGCGGCGGCTTCCGCCCCATAGTTGATGTCGTCTTCCCATTGGATAAAGCTGCTGACGCTCACCGCTATCTGGAGAGCCAGCAGCAGTTTGGGAAAGTGGTGCTGGACATGGGGAGCTAATCCTTGAGCTCCACAACTTGGCGAAGACCAATCTTCCGCGCCGTGGCCTTCGTGGCACCGTAGAACTCCTCCCGTGTGAGCCCGGACTGGCTAATCATGTATTTGATCAGGCGGTCGTCATACTGACCGACGGATGCCATCACAGTCACCCGTCTGGAGACACCACGCACCATCCCCTGATATTGGTAATGGCTGCCAACAGATCGCTCCAGGACGAAACCCCGGGCCTTGAGAATCCTCTCAACATCCAGTGGAGTAAGTGGTGGAAACCGTTTAGGCATACGCCACGGAGCCACCACGATACGTCAGAACCTTGTCGTACTGGCGGGTGTGTCGGCGGCTGTCGCGGCGCTGTGCTCTGTGGGTGTGTTGGGTATCCTTCACACCAGTTTGCTGGAGCTCTGGGGGGGGCGGTCGTAGGATCAGATCCTCTTCCCCAGCGGCAATCCGAGACTCAATGTACATCAGGACCTGGATACTCAATGCCTCCATGGCCCCCTTTTGAGTTCTATCCCTAGTGATGAGGCTCAGGTCTGGACAGTCGGCATACCAGTAGGCCCCCTCCTTAAATATCAGGACAGGGAACTGATAGTGTCGCGTTTGGGATGTCTTTCTCACGTCTGACCTCTGCCCGTGGCTAAGTCCACCCACTGCCTACAACACATATACGAGAGCCGAAGGTGAAGAGTCTAGAGGGGCCGTCGCCCAGCGGGGGGCAAGAGCATCCGGTTGTGGACTTGAGCAACCATGTGTTAGTTTTCGCGTTAGATTCTGACTGCACCAGGCCTGACACCTGCCGCGTCTCGGTCATTGACACAGCGACGAATGCCAGAGTAGGCACCTGTGACCTCAACAGAGCCTCAGGGGTAGTAAAATACTGTACGTTCCTCGTCGCGCATTGTCGGGGCGTCATCCTACCCTCTCATCCTTCTCGTCCAGGACGTATCTAAGACGCGACACCAGACAGCGACAAGACGTCTTCTGCTTAGACTGGTGTCCAGTTAAGGAGGGAGACTATGAGTTACGCGTTAGGTCGTCGGCTGGTAGCACTGGGTGCGGGGCTTCGTCGTCTTGCTGTCCTTCTTGGGTTAATGGTCACACTCTCTGGTTGTGTACCGGTGCCCAACTTCTTGGTCTGTTTCCTCTTCCCGCCCCTCCTTCTCTTCTCCCCGGAGTGCCAGGGGCCTTTCAGCTCTGGCAGCGCCCAAGTACTAACGGACGGTATCCCTCTCGGGGATTGAGTTAACCTGCAGTGCAGGCAGCACTGAAGACAACAGGCCCTAAAAGAGCCTATCCGTCTGTGAGAGCCTACTAAGGGAGGAAAGCATGAAGTACACAGTGGGTCACCTGATGGCCGGAGGCCGGCAACTGGTTATCCTCATTGGGCTCGCACTCACACTCTCAGGTTGCATAATCTGTGAGAGCGGGAAGGTTGTCCCATTCTGGACCCTCGGGCTCCCCTGTTTGGGAACAGATGCGGATGCCAATTACACCGGGAACAACGCAGCAGACTCACCCCTCCGCGGAGGCCCCTAGTTGCGTGGTCTCAAACTTTGCTTAGAGACTACAACCCCTTTCCAAATGAGCAACCTACCCAACAGCTTACCCCCCTTCCTCCACACAGGACACGAAGGTGAAAGCATGGCAGGCCAGGCCGGCGGAGGTGGTGGAAAGGCGCAGCTGGTAAGTGCCGAAGCGCTGGTTCTTCACTAATCGGTACATGCGGGGCACGGTGACCAGCACAAAGGTGTCGCCAAGCGATTCCTCAGTCATGTTTTCAGTGTATACCTGAAACGGGCCAGCCCTGGCGCGGGTTATGGTGGCAGGGTGCGCCTTGCCACTCTGAGTGCTGCGGGATAGAATCCAAGGCGGCAGGGAGCCGGCACTGCAACATGGGAGGACAAGGCGGAGGATATCCTCTGCCACAGATGAACATCCTGGCCGCTATTCTCAACTGGATCAACACCCAGCTCGGGTCCCAGATACCACTACTGCCGCTCAAATGGCGCGATCTGATCGACGTTGCCCTGATCCTGGTAGCAGTGCGCTACATCTACACCTTCTTTGTGGGCACCAGGACGCAGCTGCTCTTAAGAGGCCTGGCCATCTTCTTTGCGGTGTGGGGCCTAGCAGTGTCGCTGCAGCTCACCGGTCTCAGCTTGCTTTTCCGGGTACTGGCTGACGTGGGCCTCATTGCCATTGTGGTGCTATTCCAAAGCGAGCTGCGCGAGGCGCTGGAGCGCATTGGCCGCAGCGGCCTGTTTGTCAATGCCCCGGAGCTCAGAGCCGAGACCCTGGACGAGATTGTGGAAGCGGTGGAGTCCATGGCGTCCCGCCGGGTGGGCGCCCTGATTGTCATTGAGCAGCGCACTGGCCTGGGGGATTATGCTGAGCGCGGCACCATCCTGGACGCCAAGGTCACTTCGGACCTACTGCGCACCATCTTCTATCCAGGGACCCGGC
>JACQHA010000434.1 GCA_016199255.1 Deinococcus sp. | reverse complement strand
GATGGCCGAGCGCAGCACCTCTTTCACATGCTCTTGGCCCACGAGAGCATCGAACGTATGGGGCCGGCGGGGCGGCTCGATCAGGCGGTCGCTCATGGTAGCCACCTTCAACAGGCTGCCGGGCTGGAGCCGAACCACCGGCGGCACCTGGCGGATTCCGCTTATCGCTGCTTCCTTCCGGACCTGACGAGGTTCACGGGTCGCCACTGCACCGGCGCCAGCTTGTGCCCGGCAGCCAGGGAGATTCTACCATGCCTGGCGTCTGGGGGTAAGCCAGGCCCCAGGCGGCGCAGTATCATGGAGTCGATGCTGTTCTTCCGAGCCGTAGGCTACCGGGAGGTGGTGGCCGGCTTGGCGCGGCTGGGGCTCAGCCGGCGCTCCGGGGTGGTGGTGCACGCGTCGCTGTCCGCGTTTGGCCAGGTGCAAGGCGGCGCCCGGACGGTGGTGCAGGCGCTTTTAGATACGGTAGGCACGCTGATTATGCCAGCGTTCACCTATGAGACCATTACCTGGACCGAAGGGCGCCGTGCTTCGGGCACCGCAGGCTTCCATAGTGGTCTGCCGGTGTCCCGGGAAATTGGCCGGATCCCCGAGGTGTTTCGCCGGGAGTTTGCCCCGTTGCGCACCAGTCACCCGGTGCTGTCCTTTGTGGTTGCAGGCACTGGCGCCAGCGAGCTAGCCGCCGTCCAGAGCTTGGAGCGGCCCTATGGGCCCATTGAGAAGCTGGCGGAGCACGGCGGGGAGGTGTTGCTGTTGGGGGTAGACCACCGCTCCAACTCCACCATCCACCTGGGCGAGCAGCTAGCTGGGCGGATGATTCTGGTGCGCAGCGCCCGGCTGGCCAGTGGCCAGGTGGTGTCGTTTCCTTTCCCCAACTGTTCCGCCGCCTTTGGCCGCCTCGCCTGGGAGCTCAGAGGGGCGCGCCGGGTGAAGGTGGGGCGGGCGCAGGTGCAGGCGGTGGCCATGAGCCAAGTGCTAGCTGCCACCCAGCACCTGCTAGCGCTGCATCCCACGGCGCTGCTCTGCCGAAGCCCCAGTTGCCGGTGCCAGACAGTGCGGCGCTGGGTGCAGCGCCGCCCCCTGGCCGCTGGGCTGGCGGCGGGCGCGCCCAGCGAGAAAGGCGCGTAGCGCCCCAGTTGAGGTGCCACTTATCGATCGGGTCTTAGGCAAGGTCAATGGGCTCAAGGCCAGCCAGCTCCAGGCGCTGGCCCGGCTCTACCGCCGCAAGGTGCCGCCGGACCTGGTGTACACCAATGAGCTGGCGCGCACTATGGGCGAACTCTCGGCAGACATTGGCCGGGAGGTGGCGGTGCTCTTGGACCGGGCCGGGCGGGTGCGGCTGGTGAGCGTAGGGGACGCCGGCGCCGTGCCCCTGCCACCATTGGAGCGCAGCCGCGAGGGGCGGGGCAGGCTGAGGGGCCTGCGCTGTTTGCACACCCATCCCCGGGGTGGGGGGCTGTCGCGGGGGGATTTATCAGCGCTGGTGCTCAGCAAGCTGGACCTGATGGTAGCCCTCGAGCTCAGGAGCGATGGGCTGCCCACCACTGCTCACCTGGCGTATCTGGCGCCGCCGACGGCGCAGGAGGAAGACTGGATTCTTTTGGAGCCGCAGCCAGCGCTGAGCATGGACTTGGACTTTGCCCAATTGGTGCAGTCGGTAGAGGAGGAACTTGCCCGGGCACAGAGCGCCGTGGAAGTGGACCGGCGCCAGGAGCGGGCTCTTTTGGTGGGAGTGTGGACCCCAGGCGATGCTGAGGTGGAGGAGCGCTTGGCCGAGCTCAAAGAGCTAGCGCGCACTGCCGGGGCGCAGGTGCTCCAGAGCGTGATCCAGCGCCGCACCGGGCTAGATCCCCGCTATGTGGTGGGCCAGGGCAAGCTCTCTGAGCTGGTGCTGCGCGCCAACCACCTGGATGCCGACTTATTGATTTTCGACCGGGAGCTGACCCCAGCCCAGACTCGCTCTTTGGGGGAGGGCACCAATCTCAAGGTGATTGACCGCACCCAGCTGATTCTGGACATCTTCGCCCAGCGAGCCAAGAGCCCCGAGGCCAAAGCCCAGGTGGAGCTGGCCCAGCTGCGCTACCGGCTGCCCAGGCTCATCGGCCAGGGCGAGGCGCTGAGCCGGCTGGGCGGTGGCATTGGCACCAGGGGCCCCGGGGAGACCAAGCTGGAAATTGACCGCCGCCGGGTGCGGGAGCGCATCGGCCGCTTGGAGCGGGAGATGATCCAGCTGGGGGCGCAGCGCTCGCTTCGGCGCCGGGCGCGGGGGCGGAGTGGCCTGCCAGTGGTGGCTATTGTGGGCTACACCAACGCCGGCAAGTCCACGTTGTTCAACGCGCTCACTGGAGCGGAGGTGCTGGCTGATGACCTGCTCTTTGCCACGTTGCGCCCCACCACTAGGCGCTACCGCACCCCAGCCGGCCGGGACATCTTGCTCACCGATACTGTGGGATTCATCAGGCAGCTGCCTCTGGAGCTCCTGCGGGCCTTCCGGGCCACGCTGGAGGAGCTGGCTGAAGCGAGCCTCTTGTTGCACCTGGTGGACGCCAGCCATCCTGAGGTGATCCCCCAGGTGGAAGAGGTGGAGCGGGTGGTGCGGGAACTGGGCCTGGACCAGTTGCCCAGGCTGGTGGTGCTCAATAAGCAGGATGTGGCGCCGCCTGAGGTGCTCTCGGGGCTGGTAGCTCGCTACGATGCCCTGGCCATTTCTGCCTTGCACCGCCAGGGGCTCGGGGAACTGGGGCGCTTGCTGGAGCGGCGCCTGGGCGCACACTGAGGGAGTAGGCGTGCTGGAGTGGTTTCTCTTGGCCCGGCACCTGCGGCGGCGCGGCCTGCAGAACTGGATTACCATTGGGGGGGTGGCCATTGGGGTCATGGTGCTCTTGGTGGCGCTCTCGCTCTACAACGGCTTTTCTGGGGCGCTGGTGTCGGCCAGCCTGGCGATCCAGCCCCACCTGACGCTTTTGGCTGCTGGTGGGCTGGGGGATTATGGCCGCGCCCTGGAGCTGGTCAGAGCTGATCCAGAGGTGGTGGCGGCCATGCCCTATGTAGAAGGCCAGGCGGTGGTGGGCCACTTGAGCCCCCAGGGCCGCTTGGAGCGGGGCAGCGGAGCCCTGCTCTGGGGGATGGTGCCAGAGCTGGCAGCAGGGATGTTCCCCGCTGGCCAGCTGGAGATTTCTGGCCTGGACCGGCTCAAGGGCGAGGCCATTATTCTGGGCAAAGGCCTGGCCAGGATGCTGGTGGCGCTTCCCGGGGACCAGGTGCGGGTGGGGAACATTGCCCAGGCCAGCCGCGACCTGGAGGTGGTGGGGACCTTTGAGTCAGGGTTCGGGGTGTTTGACGATAGCCTGGCGCTCTTGCCCTTGGACACCATGCTGGCGCTTTACCAGGGGCTGGGTCCGGGCATTACCGGCATCCAGGTACGGTTGAAAGACCCAGAGCGTGCTCCCGAGGTGGCCCGGCGGCTCTGGCCCCTGGTGGGGCTCTATCCTCAGACCTGGCAGTCCCGGAACCAGAACCTCCTGGCGGCGCTGGAGTTGCAGAAGCGGGTATCGTTTGTGGTGGTGTTCTTGATTGTGCTGGTGGCCGCTTTCGGCATTGCCAACGTGATGATCCTGACAGTGCTGGAGCGCACCAGAGAGATTGGTATGCTGCGCGCCATGGGTGCCAGCCAGAGCCGGGTGCTGCGAGTATTTCTCTTGGAAGGCCTGAGCCTGGGCCTCTTGGGCACCAGCCTGGGGGTGGGGCTGGCGGTGCTGGTCTGCCTGTACTTCCGCTGGCGGCCTTTTCCGGTCCCGGGCAGGATTTACTTTATCTCTGGGGTGCCGGCGGAGATGCAGGCAGGGGATTTTCTCTGGGTGTGCGCTCTATCGGTGGTGACCATCTTGCTGGCCTCACTGCTGCCGGCGCGCCGGGCGGCGCGGCTCAACCCGGCGGAGGTGCTGCGATGAGCCGGCACTGGGCAACAGGCCTGGCCCCAACCTGGTTTGGGAAGCAGGGGGCTGGAGGCCGCTGGCGGGGCGGGGGGGGTGGGTGGTGAAGCGCTGCGTGATTGTCACCGGGCTCTCTGGCGCCGGCAAGAACACCGCCCTGGAGGCCCTGGAGGAGCTGGACTACTTCGCCATCAATAACCTCATGCCCTCCTTGTGGCCGGCGCTGGTGGAGCGCTGCAGCCGGGGCGGCATTGAGCGCCTGGCAATGGTCATCGACACCAGAAGCCAGCGCTTTATGCATGAGCTGGACCCGGCCGTGGCCGAGCTGCGCCAGCGCGGCATCGAGCCGGAGTGGCTCTTTCTAGAAGCCAGCGACCAGGCAGTGATCCGCCGCTATGGCCTGACCCGGCGGCGCCATCCCCTGGGGGAGCGGTCCACCCTCGAGGATATTGCCCGGGAGCGGCAGCTCCTCGCCGACCTGCGCGCCCGGGCCAATGTGGTCATTGACACCAGCGACTTAAGCGAGCGGGAGCTGGCGGCGCGGCTCAAGAGCATTTACGGTCCCAAGGACCTGGCGTTTACCTTGGAGTTCCTCTCCTTTGGGTATAAATTTGGCGTGCCGCTCGATGCCGATGTGGTGGTTGATCTGCGCTTCTTGCCCAACCCTTACTATCAGCCGGAGTTCCAGGCGCTGCCGGGCACTGACCCGCAGGTGGTGGCGTATGTGCTGGAGCGTTCTGGGAGCTACTACCGGGAGGTGGCGCAGTTTCTCTGGTCCACGTTGGCGCTGGTAGTGCAGGAGGGGCGGCCGGGGTTTCTAGTGGCTCTGGGCTGTACTGGTGGGCGGCACCGCTCAGTGGTGTTTGCCCAGGAGCTGGCGAAAGAGTTCGGCCCGGCGTACCGCACCGCGGTGCGGCACCGGGACCTGGAGCGCGGCGGGTAGGAGTAGGCCATGGGGGTAAGAGCGCGGCGCTGGCGCGGCTATAAATGGATGCTGCCCGGCATGGGGGTCAAGCGCTGGCTAGCGCTGGCGATTTTTGGCCAGGGCCTGGCCGGGCTGGCGCTGGTGCAGCTTTTAGGGCCAGGGTTCTGGCGGCGGCTGCGGCTGCCGCCCGGCCTGGAGTGGCCGGTGCTGGCCCTGGGGCTGGTGTTATTGGTGCTGGGGGTGCGGCTCATGAACCGCTCCTTTGTCAGTGTGCTGATTGCCCCCGACGACCTGGTGGACCGGGTCTATGTGCGTCGCCACTTGAGCCGCGGGCCGCGGGTGGTGGCGCTGGGGGGCG
>JACQHA010000004.1 GCA_016199255.1 Deinococcus sp. | reverse complement strand
TTGCCGTTGGTGCCCGCCACTAAGATCGTAGGGTAGGCCAGCTGCGGATTGTCCAGGGCCGCTAGCAGCCGCCGCGCTGTGTCTAGCCCAAGTTCCGCTGCTCCCGTGCCCCGCTCCAGGTCGGGGTGGGCCATGAGGAACTGGAAGGCGCTCTGGTACGCTGCCGATTCTGGCACGTCAGTCTCTTACGTACCGGTTCCAGTCGCGCTGCCGGTACTTCTCTAAAGTGCGCTCAAAACTGTCCTGCAGGTCTATCCCCTGGGAATTGGCCAGGCAAATCAGGGTGTAGAGCACGTCGCACAGCTCCATCCCCAGGTCCTGGGGCGGCTCTTCTGGCTTCTTGGGCTTCTCCCCAAACAGGTGGTTGGCTACTCTCGCCACTTCCCCCACCTCTTCTGCCAGCCGGGCCACGTTGCTGAGCACCGACCAGTAGCCCCCGCCCCGGGCTTGCACCCACTGGTCTACGGTTTGCTGCGCTTGGCGCAGCGTAAGATCTTTCCCCTCCCCTGTCATGCTTCTGAATACGTGGCGGGGACAACTCCCGGTCTGCGGTATGATGGGGGCCCATGCGCACTGAGGTCACTGTAGACGAGGCCCAGCGCCTGGCGGCTGATCATCTGCCAGCGCTAGGCATTGAGCAGGTGCCACTGCTGGAGGCCTATGGCCGGGTGCTGGCCAGCGACTTAGTGGCCCAGGTGGACCACCCCGGCGCTGATAACTCTTCAATGGACGGCTATGCGGTGCGTGCTTTGGACACCCAGGCCGCCACCCCGGAAGCTCCGGTACGCTTGGAGCTCGTAGAGGAGATCCCCGCCGGGTACCTGCCTCAGCGGCCCTTAGGCCCAGGCCAGGCGGCGCGCATTATGACTGGCGGCATTCTCCCCCCCCTCGCCGATGCGGTGGTGCGCCTGGAAGACACGCGCTCTAGCGGGGCAGTGGTGGAGGTGCTGGCTCCCGCCAAGCAGGCGGACGTGCGCCGCCGGGGCGAGGATTTCTTTCAAGGCCAGGTGGGATTAGTGGCCGGCACCTGCCTGGGCCCGGCCCAGGTGGGCTTTGCCGCCTCCATGGGCTATGCAGCGCTGCCAGTGCGGCGCCAGCCGCGCGTGGCCGTTCTCTCCACCGGCAGCGAGGTGGTGGAGCCGGGCCAGCCGCTGGCCCCTACCCAGGTGTACAACTCCAACACCTACACCCTGGCGGGGATGGTGCAGCAATGTGGCGGTGTGCCCCTGGTGCTGGGTGCGGCCAGTGATGAGCCTGAGCTGCTGCGGCAGCAGCTCCACCGGGCGGCGCAGCATGACCTGATTATGACCTCTGGTGCAGTGAGTGTCGGCCAGTATGACCTGGTGCGCCAGCTCCTGGAGGAAGAAGCAGCGCTCTATTTCTGGAAGGTGCAGCTCCGCCCCGGCTCGCCGGTGCTCTTTGGCGCCTGGCAGGGGAGGCCGCTCTGGGGGCTGCCGGGGAACCCGGTGGCGGCAGCGGTGGTGGCGGCGGTGCTGGTGCGGCCCTACCTCTACCGGGCCCTGGGGCGGAATGATCCACCCCACCAGGTGGTGCGGGCTTTGGCCGAAGGGCCCTTTAGAGCGGCCAGCAGGCCGGTCCTTTTTGTGCGTATTTGCCTGGAACAGCGTGCCGGGCGCTACTATGCCCGCAGCACTGGCCCCCAGGGCTCAGGCATTCTCAAATCCCTGGTGCTGGCCAATGCCTTGGCCATGATCCCCCCAGGCCGCTCGGTAGCGCCGGGCGACGAGCTGGACGCCCTGCTGCTCTAAAATACCCCGCCCCGGCTCTGGCCGGGGCGGCAGACCCACACGTCACTCATGCCACATTACAACTCCATAATGGCCGCCAGGTCCATTTGCTGCATCACTTTGCGCAAGTTATCCATGCCGTACTTCATGCGGCTCTTGATGGTGCCTAAGGGACAGTGCATCTGGCCGGCAATCTCCTCCTGGGTGAGGCCGTGGAAATAAGCCAGCTCAATCACCTGGCGGTGCGCCGGGTTAGGGAGCTGGGCCACTGCCTGGTGCACCTTATCGGAGACCTTGCACTCCACCGCATGGCGCACGGGGCTCTGGCGCTGGTCCTCCAGCTTGCCCCAGAACTCATCGCCCCGGTCCAGCTCCTCCGGGTTCACCAGAGGCAGGTCTTTGCGGCGCAGGTAGTCAGTGGCCCGGTTGTGGGTAATGGCCAAGAGCCAGCTGGAGAACTTGCCCTTGCGGGGGTTGAAGCTCCTGGCCCGCCGCCATACCAAGCAGAACACATCCTGCACCACTTCGTCGGTGGTGGCGCGGTCCCGGAGGATCTTGAGGGCAAACGCGTACACCAGCCGGTGGTACCGCTGGTAAATGTCCTCAAAGGCGGACTGCTTGCCCTGGGCCAGGTCCTGCAGGAGGACATGGTCCGGCACGCCCTGGTTATGGTACAAGCTGTCTTTGCTCCGTCTCAGGCTGGTTACTTCCGGCACAAGTCCCTCCCTATTGCTGGTTCCCAGTTCAGCACGGGGACGTGAAGGGGGAGTGACGGCAATGTGACAGAAGTGACAGCCTGGTCAGGGGGCATGTAGCATAGGGACCTGTGAAGATCGTCGATCGCTATCTGATCTGGGAAGTGCTGCCGCCTACCCTGTTTGCCATCTGTGGTTATTTGCTGGTGGCGGCGGCGGCGCTGTTTCTTGGCCAGAATCAGGTGGTGCTGCTCTACCGGCCGCCCCTCCACCTCATGGCCCAGTTGCTTCTCTCCCAGGTTCCGCAGTCGCTGGCGCTGGCGTTACCCATGGGGTTTACGCTGGGCATTCTGGTGGGCCTGGGGCGCTTAGGCGCCAACGATGAGGTGAAAGCGCTGCGCAGCGGTGGCGTGGGGCTCAGGCGGGTGCTGCTGCCGCTGGCCACGG
>JACQHA010000433.1 GCA_016199255.1 Deinococcus sp. | reverse complement strand
GGCGCGGCGCTGGACGTGTTTGAACAGGAGCCACCCTGGGACAGCCCGCTCTTGGAGTTAGAGCAGTGCGTGTTCACCGCTCATTTGGGGGGCTCCACTGCTGAAGCCCAGGAGCGGGCGGCGCAGGAGATTGTCAAAGGGGTAGTGGATGTGCTGAAAGGCCGGGCGGTGCGGGCGGCGGTGAACCTGCCGCCGCTGGATGCTGACGGCCTGAAGGTGCTGGGTCCGTACCTGACACTGGCGGAGAAGCTGGGGAAGCTACTTTCGCAGCTAGTCAAGGGCCGGGCCACGGAGCTGGCCGTTGAGTACTCTGGCGAGTTCCCCCGGGAGCCGCGCATCCTGGGCATTGCGGCGCTCAAGGGCCTGCTGGACCCGATCCTCAACGAGGCCCTCTCCTTTGTGGCGGCGCCAGCCGTGGCCAAAGAGCGGGGCATCAGGGTGACCGAGTCGGTGGCCCCCCAGCCCCGGGACTATTTGAACCTGCTGACCCTGGTGGTCAGGGCCGATGGGCAGACCAGAGTAGCCAGCGGCACCACCTTTGGCGGCGAGCCGCGCATTGTGCACCTGGACGGCTACCGGGTGGATGCGGTGCCGGCTGGGCACATGTTCATTCTTAAAAACGTAGACGTGCCCGGCGTCATTGGCCACATTGCCACTTTGCTGGGCGAGAACCGCATCAACATCGCCCAGGTCACCTGGGGCCGGGACCGCCCGGGGGGCACGGCCATGACCGCCATCAACGTGGACCAGCCGCCGCCCCAGGGGCTAGTTGACCAGATCAAAGCGCTGCCCTATGTACTCTCCGCCGAGCAGGTGGCGCTGTAGGGCGCTCATAGCGGGGGGGGCGGGAAGTGCCGAAGATCAGTGTCATCATCCCGGTGTACAACGGGGAGCGCTTCGTGGCTGAGACGATCCACGGCGTCCTGGCGCAGACCTACCATGATTTAGAGCTCATCGTCGTAGACGATGGCTCCACCGACCGGACGGGGGATATAGTCACTGCCCTGCTTCCTGCTAGCTACCATTATCAACCCAACGCTGGGGTAGGGCCCGCCCGGAACACCGGCTTCGCGCTGGCGTCTGGGGAGTATGTGGCGTTTCTGGACGCCGACGATGTGTGGCATCCCCGGATGCTGGAGCATACGGTGGCGGCCCTGGACGCTGATCCACAGTTAGACGTGGTGTATACCGATGCGGCGCTGCTTGATGAGAAGGGGCAGGTCACAGGTGGGGGGACGGCACCGGAGCTAACTAACCTGCTGCCGGCATTGCTCATGAGCTGTTTTATCATCTCGCCAGGTTCGGTGTTGCTCCGGCGCCGGGTGGTGGAGCAGGTGGGTGGGTTCCGGAACCTTCAGATCGGGGAAGATTGGGACTTTTACCTGCGGCTGGCAGTGGTAGAAGCCCGGTTTCGCCACCTGCCGTACCCATTGCAGGGGTATCGGCTACACGGCGGCAACATAACTGCGCAGCGCGATTGGAGCACCTTTGTGGAGAACATGGTGCTTCCTGATATTTATCGCCTGGGTCTGCCCCTGGGGGTACCGCCGCTGGGGCTGGCTCAAGCGCACCGGTACATGTATGCGGCCTATCGCACCCTGGGGCAGGGCAAGTTCTGGCCGGCCCTCCGGCACGTCAGCGGGGCGTTATTGCTGCACCCCTTGAGTGTGTTCACCTACTTTGGCCGGCGTGCCCTGCTGCGGCTTTTGGTGGGCAGGCGTTGGGCCAATGGCTTGGAGCGATGGCTGCGCCACAGGCGCTACCAGGGAATGGACGAGAGGGTTCGCCAGTACTGGGGGTAACAAGTCGACCCGGGCCAGGGTTAGCCGGCTTACTGGCGCTGGGCCAGCGCTTGCTGCAACACTGCCTCGGTGCGAGCCGCCACTGTGTCCCAGGAGAACCGCTCCCGGGCCCGCTGGAGTCCGTTCTGGCCTAGCTGCGCTGCGTAGGTGGCGTTGCTGGCTAAGCGCTCCAGAGCAGAGACCAGCTGGGTCACATCACCTGGAGGGATGAGTAGGCCATTATACTCGTGCTGCACGATCTCTGGTATGGCGGCAACTTTGGTGGCAATGACTGGCCTGGCACAGGCCCCAGCCTCGCAGTAAGTCAGACCCATGCTCTCAAACTGTGAGGGCTGCACGTAAATGTCGCAGGCCTGCATGAATTGCGCCACCTGTTCCAGTGGTTGCCGACCAAGGAAGTCCACGTATTTCTCCACCCCCAGACTCTTGGCCAACGCCGCCAGCCGGGCTGCCTCCGGGCCATCGCCTGCTACTAGGTAGTGTAGTTGGGGGAATCTAGGTACCAGGGAGAGCAGGGCCCGGAGCACGTCGTCCAAGCCCTTCTCGCCAGAGAGCCGGGCGGTAGAGAGGAGGAGAGGGTGGTACTGGGCATAGCTGAGCTGCTGGCGCAGTGCCCTAGGGTGATCGCTGGGACGAAACAGGCTAATGTCCACCCCCCCACTGATGACGGTGATTGCTGGGCGCCAGACGCCGCACTTCCGGAGTACCTGGGCGGTGAACTCGCTGTTAGCAATGAGGTGGTCGAGGAGATTCAGGCTGGCACGCATCACTTGCCGTTTCAGACGGCGAGGTGTGAAGCGAGGGAAGAGCCAGCCCCAGTGGAAGTCGCCTTGGTAGCTGCTTGGCACCAGCGGCGCTGCGGTGAGACGCCGGAGCAGCCAGAACAGAGGGGCATAGTCCACGGTGGAGAAGTGCACCACCTCAGGCCGGAAGGTCAGCAGTGCCCGCCTGATGGGCAGGTAGTCGTAGGGAAGTCTACCAGCCAATTGCCGAGGTGATCGGTCCAAGAGCAGCACCTGGTGCCCGCGCGCCTGGAGCCAGCGGGGTAACTCCCGGGCGTAGGTTTCGATACCACCAATGGCCCGAGGTGATGTCTGACTGATGAATAAGATGCGCACTACAGCCCTCTTGGGCGACGCCAGGACGCCATCAAGGTCTACTGTAGCATGCCACATCCATAGCTGCCGGGGCACTGCAGCGTCTCTTCCACTACACCCATATCCAGCTCATCGTTGTGGACTACCACTTCAGTACCTGAGCACCTCAACCCAGCGCCAGCGCCGTGTGGTAGCACCCCAGTAACTAGACAGGGTAAGCTGTGAGCCGTGGCGGAGCAAAAACCCGAGCTGGAGCAGCAGTCAGCAGGCGAGGTCGAGGTATCGGTGGTCATGCCCTGCCTCAACGAGGAGCAGTCCATTGGCCAGTGCGTGCGCCAGGCCCGGGAGGCTCTGAAGAGCGCCGGGCTAAAGGGCGAGGTGGTGATGAGCGACAACGGCTCCACCGACCGCTCGGTGGCCATTGCTCAGGAGCAAGGGGCCCGGGTAGTGCACCAGAGCATCAGGGGCTATGGGGCAGCTTATTTGCAGGGCATTAGAAGCGCCCGGGGACGGTACATCGTCATCGGCGACTCCGACGGCACCTATCCCTTTGAGCGCATTCCCGACTTTGTGGCCCGGCTGCGGGAGGGCTTTGACCTGGTGATGGGCTCCCGCCTCAAGGGCCAGATCCTCCCGGGCGCCATGCCCTGGCTGCATCGCTCTATTGGCAACCCACTGCTCTCCGGGATCCTGCGCTTGTTATTTGGGGGCAGCGTGTCCGACGCCCACTGCGGCATGCGCGCCTTCACCAAAGAGGCGTTCCAGCGCCTGCGCCTGCACACCACCGGCATGGAATTTGCCTCGGAGATGGTCATCAATGCCCTGAAGGCGCGCCTGCGCATTGCCGAGATTCCCATCACCTACTCCCCCCGCCACGGCCAGTCCAAGCTGCACAGCCTGCGCGACGGCTGGCGCCACCTGCGCTTCATGCTCTTGCGCAGCCCCACTGCGCTGTTTGTGGTGCCGGGGGCGCTGTTTATTGCTGCCGGGCTGGTGGTGCAGCTGGCGCTTTTGGGGCGCCAGCCTACCTTCGCCGGCGTGGCACTGGGCGCGCATTCCGCCACCCTGGGCAGCTTTCTGGCCATCTTGGGCTTTCAAGTAGCATTCCTGGGGCTCTGTGCCCGGACCGTGGCATTGTCAACTGGACTGGAGCAGGAGGACCGGCTGCTGCAGGCCTTCTACCGGGGGTTCACCTTGGAGCGCGGGGTGCTGGCTGGCGCCTTGCTCTTTCTCATTGGCTTCGTGCAGGATGCGCTGATCCTCAGGAAATGGGTGGCGCTGCGCTTCGGCCCGCTGCAAGAAATCCATCCGGCGATTTTCGCGCTGACCCTGATGGCGCTAGGGGCGCAGCTGGTGTTTGCCTCATTCTTGCTTAGCGTGCTGCGGCTCCCGGTGCCGGTGCAGAAGAATTCGGGCTCATGACTACACCTAAAGTAAGCGTGATCATCCCCGTCTACAACGGGGAGCGCTTCATCTTGGACACGATCGCTACTGTCCAGGCCCAGACCTACCGGGACTTTGAGCTGATTGTGGTGGACGATGGCTCCACCGATGGCACTCTGGCGCTCGTGCGCCGGCAGGCGATGGGCAAGGTGTTGACTCGCCTGAACGGCGGCCCAGCCGCCGCCCGGAATACCGGCCTGGCCGAGGCCCAGGGGGAGTACCTGGCGTTCCTGGACGCTGACGACCTGTGGCACCCGGAGTGGCTGGCGCATACGGTGGCGGCGCTGGACGCTGATCCGGCGCTGGACGTAGTGTACACCGATGGAGTAGTGCTGGACCGTGCCGGGAAGCTATTGCGCACCATCCGCTCCGGACCACCAGGGAACACCGTGGCCCGCCTGCTCATGGGTGGTTTTGTGCTGCTCTCCCGAACGCTATTGCGCCGCTCCGCCGGTGAGGCTGTGGGAGGCTTTGGAGACCTGCGGCTCTCTGAAGACTGGGACTTCTTCATCAGGCTGGCCCTGGCTGGGCGGCGCTTTGCTCATTTAGAGCTGCCGCTGGTGGCCCGGCGGGAGTATGGGGGCAACCTGACCAGCCGGGCGGCGGAGCTACTAGCCTGTTCCCGGCACGTGCTGGCCGAGGCTTACGCCCAACCGCTGGCAGCAGGCGTGCCGCCGTATCGCCTGGCCCTGGCCCGTTGCCTGATGTTCGCCAGCTGGAGCAGCGTCCGCCCGGGGGGCCGGCTGCAGGCAGTGCGCTATTTCCTGCAGGGCCTGGCGCTCCACCCCAGGAGCCTGGCCACAGTGGAGGCCAGAGCGGCGCTGGCTCATTTGCTGCTGGGCGATCGCGGGTTTGCCGCCCTGCAGCGCTCGCTGACGCTGCGCCACGCCAAGACAGCGCGCCAGTGGTGGGGCAGTAGGTCAGTGTCCCTGGCCTAGGAGGTGCGCCGCCCGCCGGCGTCGCCAGTGGCGGTATACGCCCCACAAGAACCCGAGCCCGGAGTAGAAATGAAAGAGCCAGAACTGGGGGATAGCCAGCAGCAAAAACCCCGCCCCGCGGTGGCGGTAGGCCAGCTGCCAGAAAGCGAAATTCACTACCAGAAAGTCGATGGCTGCTAGCAGCGCCGCCCAGCGTGCTACCGCCAGCCAGGGCGCCAAGATCAGGCACAGCACTAAGAGCCAGGCCAGCGCCACTGAAACCTTGGCGCGGCGGCTGGTGCTGAGGTCATTGGGCATCTGGGAGTGGTCCAGGATCAACTCGGTGTAGGCCAGCGCCCGGCCAACGAAATCGGAGCGCACCAGCTCCCACCAGCTGTAGCCCTTGGCATGCGTGGCCTGCACCAGAGGGTCCAGGACAATCCTGGCTCCGAGCTGCTTCAAGCGCATGCCCAAATCGGCATCTTCCATGTAGCGCCTCTCTGGGTCAAAGCCGCCAGTGGCCAGGAATAGGTCGCGCCGCACGGCGCCGCAGCCGGCCCAGAAGGTGGCGGCATCGGTGCGGCCGTGCTGGTGCAGGAAGTAAAACTGCAGGTTCTTGAACTGGCTGGCAAAATTCTGGTGCACGGTCTCTCGGGTGTAGGAGCCAAACGCCGCGCTGGCTCCTTGCTCCAGGTGGCGCAGCAGCCGGGGCAGGGTGTCCGGCAGCACGTACACATCGGCATCGACAAACACCAGGACTTCCCCTTGCGCTGCCTGGGCCCCAGCGTTGCGGGCGGCGCTGGGGCCGCGGGGGCCGGGATTGGTGATCACCTGGACTTGGTGGCGCCTGGCGAGAGCAGCAGTGGCGTCGCTGGAGTGGTCGTCCACCACAATGAACTCAGCATCTGGAGGAGCGTGAGCCTGAAGCTGGGCCAGGCAGCGGTCCAGAGTAGTGCTGGCGTTGTAGGCGGGGATAATGATGGAAACCCGGGGGGTCACTGCCGGGTGGCCTCGCCTAGCCAGAGATTGACGTCACCCAGTAGGCCACGCCCTTGCATGGCCAGCCCTACCTGGGGCGTATCCAGGCTGCTGGCTGGTTGCCTCCGGCCCAGGAGCCTGGTAGCGCCGTACTGGCCAGGCACCGTCCCCACTTCCAGGTCGATATTGGACACTACCAGCTCCACCGTGATCCGGGCTTTATCGCCAATCACTGCCCGGTCCAGGGGAACGGTGTACCAGCTCAAGTAGCGCACAGTGGTCTCTGCCACCGGCGTGCCGTCGATGAGCACCTGGAGCCTCGATCCAGCGCCGGGAGGGTCGCTGCCCAGGTGGAGCTGCAGGGCATAGCTGGGATAGCCGTGTGCCCAGGCGGGGAGTTCCAGCTCCCGGCGCAAGGTCGTGCTGGGTTGCACGGTGAGATCAGCCCCGTGCCGCTCTGGCACTAGCCCACTGCCGCCAGCCAGGCCAAAGGAGCTCAGGGTCAGCACTAGCGCTGCTAAGGCGCGCCCCGCTGGCCGGAATTTGGCAGCCACCACCAGCCCAGTGGCCAGGAGCAAGGGCAGTAATCCAAAGAACAGCAAGTTCCCCCAGGGAGGTGCCAGCGCGTTCACCCAGGGGTAGAGCCAGGGGCCGTCTACCAGGGCGCGCCATGCTGCCAGGGCCAAGACCATGACCAGCGCAGCAATAGCGGTGAAGGGCACCAGGCGGCGCCAGTTCACCGAGCGCACTATGTCTACCAGGGCCCATAACGCCAGGGGCAATAAAAGGAGCCGGGGGATGGGGAGCAGGTGGTCCGGCAGCGAGCCCACGTCAATCAGGGCAGCGATCAATAGCGCCAATACTCCACCCTTGGGTGGCAGTGCCAGTCCTATCGCTAGGCTAGCCAGGGTAGCCAGCTGGATCACTGCTTGCAGGAGCGCTACCAGCGCTGGAGCGGTGCGAGCCAGCTGATTTTCCCAGGCTGCCGCAGGAGAACGTAAGAGCACAATCAGCAGCACTGCCCCAACCAGCAGCAGTGCCCCAGCCGGCGATGCCCACAGCTGCTGTCGGGCAGTCGCCAGCTGGAGCACTCTCGGCCCGAGCCGCGCCAGCAGCTGGAGTACCCTCTGCCCGAGCGGTAGCACCAGCTGGAGCACTCTCTGCCCCAGCTGGACTAGCAGCCAGCTAGCGCCTACGACCAGCAACGGGATCACCGGTAGGGCATAGCGCGGGGCACCCAGGGTCAGCTGGTGCACCACGGTGACCAGCGCCAGCGGAGCCAGCAGCACCAGGCTATGGCGACCCCGGCTCAGCGCCAGGAGCAGCCCAATGAATCCTGGCCACACTACCCAGCGGTGGATGATAGTCCACCAGCGCTCGGAGAGCCAGGGGAAATTGGGCGAGTACTCGCCCAGGTGCCAGTAGCCCCAAAGCGTGCTGAACTTCTGTATCAACAGCCAGTGCCAGAAGCGCAAGGGGTTCTCGCCCAGGCTCTCGCTCAGGTTGCTCAGGCCCCGCTCAATCCCCACCCGACCCCCCTGGGCTTCGTCAGCCGGGGCACCGCGCCGCTCCGAGCGCTCCAAGATCCAGTCTTCAAAGCGGTAGTGGCTGGCGGCGTTGAGCACCGGCCCGGCGCCGGAGGTAAGCTCCAGCCTGCCGAAGACCACCAGGTTGCGCAGCACCCAGGGGCCTACCAGAATCAGCATCCCGGCAGTGAAAATCCCCAGGAACCTGGCCCAGGCCCGGTGGCTCAGCATCCGGCTCCCCAAGAGCGCGCCGCCCAAGAAGAAGGGAATAGGCAGGAAGGTAATACGGATCATAGCCACCGCGCCCCAGAGGATGCCCGCCCACAGGATGCGGTGCCAGGTGGGCTGGTCTAAGGAGCGCAGCGTCAGGTGCACCGCCAGGAGCAGCACCGGCAAGGTCAGCGGCTCGGTCATGATATTGGCGGGGGAAGTGATGAACGGCGGATACAGGGCGGCAATGGCTGCTGCCACCAGCCCGGCTGTCTGGTACCCCAGCTGCCGCGCCAGCAAGTAGACCAAATACACCGCTCCCACCGCCAGGACCGCCTGCACCACCCGCACTAGTCGGAAAGGGCTCTGGGGATAGGGCCGGGCCAGGGCGTAGAGGGACGCCAGGAACAGGGGATAGCCTGGCATGTAATAAGTAGTGGACTCTGGGTCGGAAATTTCTGTGACATTCACCGATGGACTGGAGCCGTAACGCAGGCCACTATAGGAGAACACCTGGTTGTAGAGCAGGTGTTTGGCCAGCTGGTCGTAGGTGCGGGAGTCCGGCCCGATAAAGGGCGGCGCCACTGTGAAGAGATACACCAGCCGCAGCACCAGGGCTAGCACCAAGATCCCAGGCAGCACCAGCTGCCTGGCCAGGGTCAGCCAGGACAGGTGCTGGGCCGCCCAGGTGAGGGCGGTCCCGCCCCCGGCACGAGCTTGCGAGTCCCGTGAGCCGGTGACCTCCGGGGCAGCGGCCCGGGCTATGGGGGTAGAGGGTACCGCCTGCGGCGCTGGTGGTGCAGGAGTGTGAGCAGCAGGGTGGCGCACCAGTTTAGAGCGCCGGGCAGCGGCTCGGGTCATGTTTCAGATGATAGCAGCTCTGCCGAACTGGAGGGCGGTGCCGGGTTGACGTACACCGTCTTTTGCTGGGTGATGAGCACTGCCCCAGGTTTCGCCCCCCGGGGCTTCCACACGTGCTTGCGTAAAGTATAGTCCACCGGCACGTTGCTGGAGTGCCGCGCCTGGGAATAGTAGGCGGCCAGGCGGGCGGCCTCTAGAATCGTCTCAAACGGCACCTGCTTCCCCGCGGCGCGAACAATCACGTGGCTGCCTGGCGTGGCCTGCACGTGCAGCCAAACGTCCTGCGACTTCGCGATGCGCATCGTGAGCTGATCGTTCTCCTGGCTACTGCGCCCCACTAAGATCGCAAAGCCCTGGCGGGAGCGAAATGACAGACCTGGGGTGCGGCGCTCCCCCTTTTTTCCCCGCTGGCGCGGCAGCAGCGCTTGCAGCCGGACGGCGTCAGCCAGTGGCACCTGGGCCAGCGCCGCCTGCTTGCGCGCTAGCTCCGCCTGGTGGGAACGCTCCCGCTGGTCGAGGCCCACTAGGGCGCGGCGCCGCTTCTGGGCCCGCTGGTAGTGGGTCTGGGCGTTCTCGGCCAGGCCTTTGGTCGGGTCTAAGGGGATGGTGACCTCGCCAGTACCACTGAACAGATCTGGCACCGTCAGGGAAGTCGTTCCCGG
>JACQHA010000402.1 GCA_016199255.1 Deinococcus sp. | reverse complement strand
GTACGACGGCACCGACTTCTGTGGCTGGCAGCGCCAGCATAATGGCCTGTCGGTACAGCAGGTGGTAGAGGAGGCCATGAGCCACCTGCCTGGCCTGGTGCCGCATGTGGTGGCGGCAGGGCGCACCGACGCCGGGGTGCACGCCAGCGGCCAGGTGATCTCCTTCTGGTCGTCAGGAGTGTTGCCAGTGGAAAAACTGCCCCTGGCGCTCAACAGCCAGTTGCCGCCAGCAGTGGCGGCGCAGTGTGCCGAGGTGGTAGGGGACAGCTTCCATGCTACCAAGAGCTGCCTGTGGCGGCGCTACAGCTACCGGATCTACCTCAGTATCTGCCCTGCGCCTTTGATTGACCGGTTTGCCTACCGGGTACCCGGGGAGCTGGATCTGGAGGCCATGCGCCAGGCGTCGGCCCAGCTTTTGGGGCAGCACGACTTTAGTGCCTTCGCCACCAAAGAGGAGCGCCAGCCAGTGAAGAAGGTGCTGGCGGTGAACATCACCACTGAGCAGTTCGTCTCCCAGGTGCCGGTGATCAAGCTCACAGTGATGGCCAACGGCTTTCTGCGCGGCATGATGCGGGGCATGGCTGGCACGCTGCTGGAGGTGGGCAAAGGCGAGCGGCCGCCAGACGACCTGGCGCGCATCCTCAAGGCCCGGGACCGCCGCCTGGCTGGCCCCAACCTGCCGGCTAAAGGGCTGTGCCTAGAGGAGGCGGGCTACCCAGAGTGAGGGTTCTGCTCATTTCCAACGGTCACGGCGAGGACGCGGTAGGAGCTCACTTAGGGCGGCGGCTCAGGGAACTCTGCCCCGGCTGGCAGTTGCAGGCTCTGCCGCTGGTGGGGCTGGGGCGGAGCTATGAGCGCCTGGGGATTGCCCTCTTGGAGCCGCGCCGGGAATTGCCCTCTGGGGGGGTGGTGCGCCTAAATTTGCGGCGTTTCTGGAGTGACCTGCGCCAGGGGTGGTGGGCGCTGCGCCAGGGGCAACTGCGCACCCTCGGGCGCCTGGCTGACCAGGTGCACTTCGCAGTGGTGTGCGGTGATATTTATGCCTTGCTCACCGCCAGCCACCTGCGCCAGCCGCTGTACTATGTGCAGACCCTGGTGTCCGAGTATTATTGGCGGGCCAAGCCCTGGTGGGAGAAGCTGACCCAGTGCGAGCGGCTGTTTGTGGACCACTTCACACCTCTAGAGCGATGCGTCATGCGGCGGCGGGTGGCGCTGGCCTTTGTGCGCGACCAGCTCAGCGCCGATTACCTGCGCTCCTGCGGCCTGGAGATGGTGCGCTGCCACGGCAATCCGCTCATGGACGCCTTCGACGCTACTGGCTGGGACCTGTCGCCGCTGGTAGCCGGTACCTGCATTGCTCTCCTGCCTGGCAGCCGCTCTGATGCTTACTGGAACTTGTCACTTATGCTGCAGGCTGCTCAGCTTCTGGCCCACAGTGGGCTGTACACCTTTATGGCCACCCTGGCTGATGGGTTTGATCTCCAGCAGGTCCAGCTCCCTGAGGACTGGCGGCTGTACCAGCCGCACCCGGCGCTGGTCACGCAAGGCGTGGCGGCTATTGCCGCTTGCCACCCCGCCCGGGTTTATCTGGTATCTGGCCGGTTCGGTGATATTCTCCAGGCCTGCCGGCTGGTGATCGGCACCGGGGGCACCGCCAATGAGCAGGCGGCGGGGCTGGGGAAGCCGGTGGTGGGCTTCTGGGGGCCAGGCCCCCAGTACCCCAGGCGCTTTGCCATTGCCCAGAAGCGCCTTTTGGGGGAGGCTCTGCAGCTCTTCCCCCCGGACCCTGGCCAGGTGGCGCAGGCGGTGCAGCGCCTGCTGGCTGATGGACAGCTCTACGTTCGGGCGGCGCAGGCTGGCCAGGAGCGCATGGCAGGCAGAGGGCGGGCGCTGGAACAGACGGCGCAGGAGATTGTGGCTCACGCTGAGCGCCGTCTATACTCGTCCCGTGCTAGCTAAGCGTCGCATGGTAGCTATTGTCTCCGGACGGGTGCAGGGGGTGGGGTACCGGGGCTTCGTGCGCGACAAGGCGCTGGCGTTGGGGCTGGCCGGCTACGCCGAGAACCTGGCTGATGGCCGGGTGGAGGTGGTGGCTGAGGGCCAGCTGGCGGCTTTGGACTCGTTGCTGCGCTGGCTGCAGCAAGGTCCGGTGCACGCCCGGGTGGAGGAGATGCAGGTGGACTGGAGCGAGCCCACTGGCCTGGCGGGGTTTTACGTGTACTAGGGCGGCCCGCCGGGCCGCCCCTACTGGGGGCTGTTGTGTCTGATGGTCAGGATTTGACATTCACCCACCTGCCGGGAGTGCTGGGAGAGATCTGCCGGCGGCGGCTGGCTGATGTGGCAAAGCTGCGCAGCCGGCCCCTGCCAGAGCGCCACGCTGGCCCGGTGCGCAGCCTGCGCACCACCCTGGCTGGACCCCGGGTAGGGGTGATTGCCGAGATCAAGCGCGCCTCGCCCTCGCAGGGGAGAATCGCCGATCTGGATGCTGCCGCCACCGCCGAGCTCTATCAGCGCTGTGGCGCTAGGGGAATTTCGGTGCTCACCGAGCCCCACTGGTTTCAGGGCAGTGAAGCCGACCTCCGCAGTGCCCGGGGGCAGGTGGCGCTGCCAGTTCTGCGCAAGGATTTTCTGGTGGATCTCTACCAGGTGGCGGAGGCCTGGTCGTGGGGCGCCGATGTGGTGCTGCTCATTGTGACTGTTCTGGGCCGGCGCCTGCCCCAGTTCCTGGAAGCCGCGAGAAAGCGCGGCCTGGAGGCGCTGGTGGAGGTGCATACCGCCAGCGAGCTGCGTTGGGCGCTGGAGTGTGGCGCTGACTTGATTGGCATCAATAACCGCGATCTGCATACGCTCAAAGTGGACACCCAGGTGACCCTGGAGCTGGTAGCCCATTTGGACCGGCCCAAAGGCCTGGTGCTCGTGGCTGAGAGCGGCTACTCCCAGCCTCAGGAGATCCGCCAGCTCGAAGCTGCTGGCATTCACGGCGTTCTCATCGGCACCTCAGTAGCTGGCGACGCCGATCCAGAGCGCACCCTGCGGCGGCTGGTGCGGTACTGGGAGAGCTGAGTCACTGTCCGGGAAGGAGAGCGGCACTGCACCACGTGGTGCAGTGCCGCCAGAGGCTCTTGCTTGACTAGCTCAGCTGCCTCTCAGGGCTGCCAGCAGCGCCTGCTGCGCCTGGTGCAGCCGGGCGGCTGCTTGATCCAGATCGGTGCCGGTGCTAGCCGCCATCCGGGCCGCGTCTAGCGCCGCTTGCAGTTCGCTGATTTGATTCTGCAGGACGATATTTTCCGCCTGCAAGCGGTCCAGCTCGTTGCGTAGCTGGGCAATGGTTTCAGTGAGGGCGGCGTTGTCGGCCTGGGCCGCCTGCAGGTCGGCAGCCAGGCTGTCGGCGTTCTGGGCAGCAGTGACGGCAGAAGCCAGCTGCGCCTCCAGGTCATCCACCAGCGCCTGCAGCTCCGCCTCAGCTGCCTGGGCGGTCTCCGCCTCCTGGACGGCGGCAAACAGCTGCTCGGTGAGCGCCTGGCTATCGGCCAGTGCCGCATCCAGCTGGATGGCCAGCGCATCGGCCTCAGCCTGGGCCGCGGCCAGGTCAGCCAGCGCCATTTCGAGCTGCTCAGCCAGCTCCCCACCGTCGCCAGCGATCATGCCCGCGGGGGTGCCGATCACCAGCCGGTAGAACGAGTCCTCGCCACCAATGGCGCCTGAAAGCTCCTCGATGCGGATCAGGAAGTCGCCGGGCGCAAGGTCTGCCGTCAGCGCCGAGTCCAGGTCTGCTGCGTCATCGCTAATGCCTACCGTGTTGCCGGCGCTGTCAGTCAGGGTCAAGAGCGAATCCAGCGCTGACCCCTCGCGGCTGGCAAATACCTCAAGAGGCAGGCTGGCGGGCTCAGACACTGTCACCAGGAAGTAGTCCACGTCGCCTGGGCCGCCAATGGTGCCCAGCACCACAGTGTTCAGCGGCACCACATTGGCCTGGTCCGGGGTGTCGTTAGGCTCGGTCTCTTCTTCGGTGGGCAACTCCACTCCAGGCGAAGGCATCTCCCCGCCGGAGGTAATGGTGAGCGTCAGGTCGTAGAAACCCTCCGGGCCAGCGCCGCTCAAAGCGCCCACTGCCACCAAGAAGTCGCCGCCGCCATCCTCCGGCACCTGGTAGCTGAGGAGGGAATCGAGCAGGGCAAAGTTGGACTCATCCTGCATGTCCAGGTCGTCGTCGCTAAAGGCCAGCTGGTTGCCGCTGGCGTCAGTCAGGGTCAAGGTGGTGTCCAGGGACGATTCATTGGCCTGGGCGTCGATATTAAGCACAATGGTGTCGCCGGCGCTAGCGCTAAAGGTGTAGTAGTCGACGTC